>JAHDWC010000017.1 GCA_023382575.1 Anaerolineales bacterium | reverse complement strand
CACCGTACGACCAGGACATGATCGTTTGGGGGGAGGCAAGGCTGATACGGAGCGCAGTTAATCCCTTGGTTTCCACTGGATCCTCTCCTATAGATAAAATATAGAATACGATTCGAGCTTTCTCCGCATGGCGTATAGACCAAACATGTCAGAGACAAACAAATGCAAGCGCTTTGAGGAGGTTCTCAAGCGCTTGCTGGT
This sequence comes from Anaerolineales bacterium, assembly GCA_023382575.1. Classification (GTDB taxonomy): domain Bacteria; phylum Chloroflexota; class Anaerolineae; order Anaerolineales; family Villigracilaceae; genus Villigracilis. The sequence goes on along the minus strand of JAHDWC010000017.1, from coordinate 35,994 downwards.
GTTTATGGCTCGTTTTTTACATCCAACACTATAATTATATGGATTCAGAGGACTTGAGTCAAGGTGTTAATTAGTGAAGAAGCCCTGACTTTAAGGTCGATTCACGCCTCTTTTTAGACTTTTGGGCTGATTCTGTCACCGGGAAACTTCTCTCACCTGAAGATTGGAGAACGCAAAGCTGCCATTTGACTTCTCGCCCGGGTCAACCGTCAGGTAGAGCCTCCCTGCAGAGAACAGAGAATCTTTGAAGGAACCTGCCAACACCCCATTAAGGTACATGCGGAATGAGTCGCCTTTGCAGATCACACGCAGACGATTGGTCTCGTTGAACCCCTCACGTAGCGCAGTGTGATATGTCCACGGGAGGAGGCGCTTCCAAGCCAGTGCCCCATTCGCATCCTTCTCGAAATAGCCGACTGTGTAAGATCCCTGAACAGAGATCAAAAATCCATATCCGCCTTCATCCATCAGGCGCGGATAAATCCCAGCGCGGATATGTTCCTTCGAGCCGCTGGTCAATCGGATGGAAACACTGACATCAAAATCATCCAACAGCCCGGAACTTCGCAGCATGTAGTAGGCGCCATCCTGTTTGGGTGGAAAGGTTCCACGCAGCTCAAGCGGATTGTTGTGAAAGGTGAGTTTGTCTTCGTTCAACACCTCCCAACCCGGCATGATCTTTTGACTGAAATCTGTGCCAAGCAATAGATCGCCCATGTCGGGTTCGGGAGTGGCGGTCTTCGAGAGGCGGAAGCTCGTCCCGCAAAATTCGCAGGAGGTGATCTCCATTTTGATGGCATGAGCGGGAAGAGCCGCGCCGCAATTGGGACAGTTATATGCTTTCATGGTTTAAGGCGTTGGTGTTCCAGTTGCTGTCGGCTCCAACGTCAGCGTTGGGGTATCCGATGGGATGATGATCTGGGTAGTAGGCGTCTCCGTCGGCGGGAACTGCGTGGGCGATGGAGTAAACGTCGGTGTGGCAGGCGGCGGAGTGGGAGTCGGCAAACTGATATTGAGGCGGACAGTTTTATCCACTTCGGCTTTTTTGCCGAATAAGGTCAGGCGCAGGGTTACGATTCCGTTGGGCACTCCGCTCAAATTCCAGGTTTGAAGCGTGTCGTTTTCCACGGCGTTGTCGCTTTCGTTCAAGACCGTCCACGAGCTGGGGTTGTCGCCTACGCCAAATTCCAAGACCCATTTGTCAAAATCATCATCAGCATTAGCCGTGCCTTTGATTTCCAATGTGGGTGCTGTGATGACTTGCCCATCGTTGAGGCTGATGCTGACATGCGGCTGTGGATCCCCTTCGCGACATTCACGCTCTGGTGCGAAGTAAAGGCTTGTTGGCAGGTCGTTGTCTTCGAGCCAACGTTGTCCATCGCCAGATTCAAGCCATTTGCGTGCCCAGGTGTCTGTGACATTCAATACGACTTCATCGCTTGATGGCCCGTCGCAGGCTTCAGAGTCTTGGTATCCCGTCCACAGGTCAATGGAGATGCGGCGTGCGAGGTCTTGTCCGGGTGGCAGGGGGGGCTGGTCGGAGGCGAAGACTTCGGTGTATTGCGATCTGCAAAAATTGGACGGCTCGGTGCCGGAAAGACGACAGACGACCTTGTCCATGATTCCAGCAGGACGTATGAAGGGTGTCGGTGAGCCGTTGGTGAGATAGGGAACTGCGAACTCCATGTATTGCGACCAGATGGGCGCAGCGCCGCTCAAACCGGATGTGCCGGTCATGGGTGTGTAGTCGGCATTGCCAACCCACACGCCAGTGACTAAATCGGGAGTGTAGCCAAGTGTCCAGTTATCGCGGATGTCGTTGGTGGTTCCGGTCTTGGCTGCGACCTGGAAGGATAAATTCAGCGAAGAGTTGCGTCCGAACATCCAGGCGCGCGCTTCGTTATCCGAGAGAATGGATGAGATGAGGTAGGCATGTTCTTCGCGGATGACTTGCTCGGCTTCGGGCGGCTGGTATTCGTAGACCACTTCACCGTCGAAGGTGGTGATTTTGAGGATGGCGACTGGCGTCACTTTTTTGCCTTTGTTGGCAAAGACGGAATAGGCTGTGGTCATGTCGATCAGGCTGACGTCACCACCGCCCAAAGTGAGAGACAGCCCATAGTCGTTGCGAGTCAACGAGGTAATGCCGAGGCGCTCCGCCATGCCGATCATGCCTTCTTTTTCAGGCGTATCTGGGTTGTCGTAAATCCCCACGAATTCCAATGCTTTGACGGCGGGAATGTTGAATGAGTTGGCGAGCGCGGTTCGTAACGTCATGCCACCGTGGAATTTACCGTCATAGTTGCGCGGCTCATATGGCGGATTAGCGCCATCGGGGAATTGGGTAGGCACATCCCATATCCAGGTAGAGGGCGTCCAGCCTTTTTCGAAGGCGGCGACATACGTGATGGGCTTGATGGATGATCCTGGTTGGCGTGTGGGGCTGATGGCCATATTGATCTGACCGGCAATCGCCGCATTACTAAAATCGGGCGAGCCGATCATCGCAAGGATTTCTCCCGTCGATGGGCGGATGGAAATCAACGCGCCATTTTTGGCGTTGCTGTCGATCATGGCAGCGACCTGCTCTGTGACGAGTTGCTGAGCGCGATCCTGCAAGACCGGGTCGATGGTGGTGTAGACGACGAAACCAGAGCGATAAATGGTCTGTGCGTCGTACAGCTTTTCCAATTCCGCGCGGACGTAATTCACCCAATGCGGATATTTTGCGCCAAACGTCGGCGGCGTGAAAGTGTAGGCTTTGATGGCATTAGCCGCATCAGTTGCGGCGATGGGATCGACACAAATTTTTTCTTCGCTGTTGCTGACTTCGATGCAGTTCTCTGCCTGACTGAGTTCGAACATCAACACCAACACCTGCTGTTGACGAGTCAACGTCACTTCGGGATTGGTGTAAATGTCATAGATTGCTGGAGATTGCGGCAAGCCTGCCAGAAACGCCGCTTCGCCCAACGTCAGGTCTTTGGCGGTTTTGTTGAAGTAAGTTTCTGCGGCGGCTTCGATGCCGTAAGCAAGATTGCCGTAATAGATTTCGTTCAAATACAATTCGAGGATCTCATCCTTGGTGTAGCGACGGGTGATTTCCGCCGCAAGGATGATCTCGCGCGTTTTGCGGGTGTACGTCCGCTGAGCGCGTTCTTCGGGAGAGAGCAACAAGGCACGTGCCAATTGCTGTGTGATGGTCGATGCGCCGCCGCCCTGACCATCCGTGATGTAGTTCTGCCACAAAGCGCGGATAATGGCGATGGGGTCAAAGCCGGGGTTGTTGTAAAAATCCTTGTCTTCAGTCGCAATCGTCGCAGCGACGAGATTCGGCGAAATATCCTCAAGCGGGATATAGGTGCGCCGTCCGGCAGTGGGATCGAGCAATTCAAAGAGCGGTTGTCCGTTGCGGTCGAGGATGCGGGTGGTCTGGAATTGCGATGTGCGATTCTTCAAGTCACTCACATCAGGCAATGTGCTGGCGATGGAATAATATTGATAAACGAGGATCGAGCCGACGCACAAACCCAGGATGACCACGCCAAAGATCGAGAAGATGAGTCCGCGCATGAGACAGCCTTTATTGCCACTCAATTTTGAGAAGAAGGCTGTAAATGGATTCGTGGAACTTTTCCTGGCATTCTGTTGATTGGCATGAGCGCTTCGCGACTGACCCTGAACCTGATTCTGCGGAAGACGATAAGCAGGTCGCTGTTGGTTTTGCTGACTCCCCATTTGACTCGGCGGTTGTTGATTCGCCTGACGATATGCGGCATTTGTCACGCGTGTGCCGTCCAGATCGACCTCGTCCACGCGATGGGGCAGCGGCATGTTGTTTTCGTCGAGGTCGGGTAGATTCAGAATCGGCGTAGTGTTCCCCGTTTTTTTAGGCGGGATCGTCTCGTCGGAAGGAGAGGCGGGGTCCATCCCCATGCGAGTCTCCTCTTCGGAACGCATCAACCGGCGCAATCTGTCTTTGTCTTCATTGTTCATTTTGTATAACCTTTAGGGTAGGGGGAGTAGCTGTCCACCCCTACTTTGGCTTGCTCAACATCAATAGATTTAATGTGCCTTTTTGCAGCACTTCATCACTCTGGTTGCGGACTTCGACGCTGGCGATCAACGCGCCGCCGCCAATGCGCGGCAGGGCTTTCGTTTCGGTGACGGTCAATACTGCGTGGATGGTGTCGCCGATGAAGGTCGGTTTGACGAACTTCCACTCTTGAATTTCGCGGAAGGCCAGTACTGTGCCTTCGAGCAGACCCGTCCGCATGATCAAGCCGGTGGCGATGGACAAGCCCAACAGTCCATGCGCGATGCGTTGGCCGAAAGGTGTGGTCTTTGCAAATTCAGCGTCAGTGTGGATCTGGTTATAGTCGCCTGTCAGCCCGGCAAAATTGAAGATGGCATCTTCGCTGACCGTACGTGCGGCGGTTTTGACGGTTTGCCCGACCGAAAATTCTTCGAAGTAAAGTCCAGCCATGAGTTCTCTCCTCGTTTGAATGGTTTCAACTCAACTGTATAAAGAATTGAAACTAAATTATACCCGTTTGACCAACCGCCCATCTGCTCGTACAATAAGCGCCATGCGCGACTGGTCTCTACGCCTCGGCGACCCGCTCCACCTCACCCTCGCAGCAGATGCCCGTCTGTGCAAGCCAGATTACCCCAACGACCACATCTGGGAAGTGGAAATGGGCAATGGCGACCCGGAACGGTCTGCTGTGGGAATCACCACCACCTATGGGTTGCGTGCGCGTTCGATGCGCATTTTTTTACGCTTCACCGAAGGCGCCAACACGGTTACAGACCCTAACACCTTCGCCGCCAAACCGTCTCTGCGACGTTTCTACCCAAACTTCCTAACCCTCGATTTTGTTCCCTTTGAGAACCTGCAAACGACGGCTGATTTCTGGGTTCCCGACTCTCACGCCGTGGCAGGACGCGTCACCCTCGTCAACAAATCGACTGCCATGCGTAATATCCGCCTTGAAGTTTGCGCTACACTCGCGCCGCTCAATGGGCAATCCATCATCCCCACCCAGCAACAGCTTGTGAATATTTTGGCCGGGCAAACCAGCGGAATTGCTCCCGTGATTTTCATGACGGGTGGACCAAAGCACGGTCCTGGTCCGCACGCCTCGCTCATGCTGGACCTTGAGCTGGGTCCGGGTGCCACTCGAACCATTTCCTTCGCCGAAGCCGCCCTCGACACGATCCCCGAAGCGTTTGATCTCGCTCGTAAAACGGCTGCGCGTCCGTGGCAGGCCGAGCTTGCCCGCATCGAAATGCTGGATGCGGGTCAGACTCTTGACATCCGCACCGGTGACCCGGAATGGGATGCTGCTTTTGCGTTCAGTCAAAAGGCGGCGCACGCCTTATTCATGCACAGCGACCAGTTACCCAATCCATCATTCGTGCAGGCACGTCACTCCGACCACGGGCATTCCAACAAAGGCGATGGTATGGATTATCCGCCTGCGTGGAGCGGACAGTTCACGTTGGATGCGTATTACCTTGCCGGCATTTTGAACGCCGCGCCACAAGTGACGAAAAATCTTTTATATAACTTTTTATCCACACAGGATGAAGATGGCGAGATCGATGGCAAGCCAGGCATTGGCGGGCAGCGTGGAAAGTTCCTTGCCATGCCCATCCTTGCCAGCCTGGCGTGGAAATACTATCAAGTCACACAAGATAATGACTTCCTTGCGGATGTTTTCCCCAAGTTGGTGAAATTCTTCTGGTCGTGGTTCTCCGGCGCACATGATCGCAACCGCGACGGCGTGCCCGAGTGGGATCATATTTTGCAAACCGGCTTGGAAGATAATCCGCTTTTCGATGTGTGGAATCCGTGGTCGCAGGGATTGGATGTATCCTTCGTCCACAGCCCGTCGTTGGAGTCCATGCTGTATCGTGAGGCGCAAACGCTGATCAAGATCGCTGGAAAGCTTGGCAAGCCTGACGAGGAAACATCGCTAATCTTGGCTCAAGCGGTAAAACTCAAAGAGTCACTCGATGCGAGTTGGAATCCACGCTTGAGTTTCTATTCGTATCGTGACCGCGAAACGGGACAAGTCACAGAGGGGAAGGTCATCGCCAAACGCAAAGGTGATGGTAGCATGCGTCCCAAGTTCGAGTCTGAGATACCGGTCAGGCTGCTGGTGGAGATTCAGACGAAAAGTCCAGCCGCGAAGCGCCCGGAAGTGGAGATCAGCGAATACTTCACCAAATCCAAAGGTGAGACGGAGATCATCGCGGGTCATCAATTCCAGTGGCGCACGGGCGGTTTGGTAGCGACGACTCAAATGTTGTTCTCGCGCGTTGGACGAATCAGCGTGGCAGGTTTGGAAGAGAATGATAAGGTCAATATCAAGATCGTGGATATGACCGGAGAAGACATAACACTTGGTTTGCCGCTTTGGGCGGGTGCCTTGGAAAAACAACGTGCATATGCGATGATCGGACGCAACATCATGACCGCAGATCGCTTCGACCGACCATTTGGGATGCCATCGCTTCCCACAGTGCCAGACAAGGAAGCGGAGTCTGTTTCGTTGAGCGTGAGCTTGCCATGGAATTTACTGCTTGCTGAAGGATTGCTCGCGTATGGCTTCCGCGCCGAAGCGACCAGATTGACCGCACACTTGATGACCGCCATCGTTCAAAATCTAAAACAGAATCGTTCGTTCTATCAACGCTATCACGCTGAAAAAGGCACGGGTATTGGCGAACGCAATTCATTGACCGGGTTTGCGCCAGTCGGTTTGTTCATGCAGGCCTTGGGTGTGACGATCCTTTCAAGTACGCGCGTCAAACTGGAAGGACGAAATCTTTTCCCATTCACGGTCACGATCAAATATAAAGGATTGTCCATCGCACGCGGACAGGAACAGACCACGGTCACGTTTGCGAATGGCGAAAGTGTCATCGTCAAAGACGAAGCGCCTTGTATCGTTGAAATGTAATTAATACATATGTAAATGACAGTCACCGCATAGGTGACTGTCATTTTTTAAAAGGGATTTAATCTTAATGCCTCAATTCATGGTATAAAAATTTCAGCATATCTCATGCAAATCCATCTTTCTTACGAGGCTAATGACTGAAAAACTATTGAACTTACTCACTTTTCTTTATGGGGGCGATGTGTCTGCGCGTCTACTTGAACGTACCAAACAATTGTTGGATGAATATCGCCCACGCCTCACACAACGGGACAGTGGACTCAGTGAACGCGACTCGATCCTCATCTCATACGGCGATCAAGTTCAACGCCCAAACGAAACCTCGCTGCAAACCCTCAAACGCTTCTGCGATGAGCATCTCACCGGCATCGTCAGCGGAATTCACATCCTGCCCTTCTACCCGTGGACATCCGACGATGGTTTCTCAGTGGTGGATTACCGCCAAATTGACCCCAACCTCGGCACCTGGGATGACGTTTCGTCCATGCAAAATTTTCGGCTGATGTTCGATGGCGTGATCAATCACATTTCTTCAAAGAGCGAGTGGTTTCAAAAATTTTTGCAGGATGACCCGCATTACAAAGATTATTTCATCACCGTCGAAGGCGACCCCGACCTTTCGCAGGTTGTCCGTCCGCGCGCGCTGCCGTTGCTGACCTCGTTCCAAACTCCATCGGGCGCCAAAAAAGTATGGACGACGTTCAGCGACGACCAAATTGACCTCAATTTCAAGAATCCCGATGTCCTGCTTGAAATTCTAGACATTCTGCTTTTGTACGCCGAGCGCGGCGCGACTTTCATTCGCCTCGATGCGATTGCCTATCTTTGGAAAGAGATCGGCACGACCTGCATTCACCTGCCGCAAACGCACACGGTCATCCAATTTCTGCGCGCCACCATGAACGAAGTCGCGCCGCATGTGCAACTCATCACCGAAACCAACGTCCCGCACACCGATAACATCTCATACTTCGGTGACGGCACGAACGAGGCGCAACTCGTCTACAACTTTGCCCTGCCGCCGCTCACGCTTCACACCTTTCACACCGGCGATGCGCGGATTTTATCCACTTGGGCAAAAACTTTGACATTGCCTTCGAATCAAACCACCTTCTTCAACTTCCTCGCCTCACACGACGGCATTGGGCTGAATCCTGCCCGTGGAATTTTGTCGAACGCTGAAATCGACTCGCTGGTTAATCAGGTCATCGAACATGGCGGGCTGATCTCCTACAAACACAACGCAGACGGATCGCAAAGCCCGTATGAAATGAACATCAATTATTTTGATGCGTTGACCAATCCCGATGGGGATGATCCGCTCGAATTGAGCGTGAAGCGCTTCATTGCCGCGCAAGCCATCATGCTTTCCATCATCGGCGTGCCGGGCATTTACTTCCACAGTCTCTTTGGCTCACGCGGCTGGGCGGAAGGTGTGGCGCAAACCGGACGCAACCGCACCATCAACCGCGAGAAATTACAGTTTGACGAATTGCAAAACCAACTTGCGGATGAAGCGTCTTTGCGTTACAAAGTTTTTAAAAAATTCAGCCAACTGCTGAAAACCAGAAGTGGTTCGTCCGCGTTTCACCCGCATGGGACGCAGAAGATTTTGGATTTGCATCCATCTATCTTTGCAGTTGAACGGATTTCGCCGGATGAAAAATCACGCGTCTTATGTTTGCATAATGTCAGTTCACAGATCGTTTCGTTTTCATCAAATCACGAATCAGCCGTTGATCTTTTTACGGGTCAGCCTTTATCGGTTAAAAATATAACGCTCGAACCTTATCAAGTACTATGGATTAAATTATGAACCCTTCTTCTCACAACATCGGTTTTATCTCCACTCGTTTTGCTGGTACGGATGGCGTTTCACTTGAAACGCAAAAGTGGGTCACCGTGCTTGAACGGCTTGGTCATAAGTGCTTCTACTTTGCAGGTGAATGTGACCGCAGCGCTGATCAGTCTTATGTCGTGCCTGAGGCGTTTTATCGCCATCCCGAAATTGACAAATTGAATCAGCAAGCCTATTCTGGCAGTTGGACCGTCACGAATGAAGCTCGCAAAGCACACCCTGAGATCGCTTCATTGCAAAAAGATTTTTTCTCGATTTATGTGCGTCCGCCGCAGATGACCAAACGCGTGAACGAGTTGAAGGAATACTTCAAGGATGAGTTGTATAAATTCGCGCATCAATTCGACCTTGAGATTCTCGTCGTCGAAAATGCATTGACCATTCCGCTCAATCTGCCGCTCGGGCTTGCCATCACCGAGTTCATCGCCGAAACGGGATATCCCACCATCGCGCATCACCACGATTTTCATTGGGAGCGTCAGCGTTTTCAAGTCAACTGTGTGGGTGATTATCTCGCGACGGCGTTCCCGCCCAACCTGCCCTCGGTGCGACATGTCGTCATCAACTCGGTGCAAGCGCAGCAGATCGCTTCGCGTCACGGCTTGACCTCGCGCGTGATTCCCAACGTGATGGATTTTGATTCCCCACCACCCGCTTCAGACTCGTACACCGATTTAGTTCGCGCGGACTTTGACATTCGCGACGGCGAATATTTTTTCCTGCAACCGACGCGCGTCATTCAACGGAAAGGCATCGAACACGCCATTGAGTTGATGCGCCGCCTCGACCTGCCCGCCAAACTCATCATCTCGCATGCCAGCGGTGACGAAGGCAATGACTATGAACACCGTGTGCGCGAATATGCCCATTTGCTTAATGTGACTGTGCGCTTCGAGGCGGATCAAGTTCAGGATGTGCGTGGCACGACAAAAGACGGCAAAAAGATTTACACACTTGGCGATGTGTATCCACACGCAGATTTGGTCACCTACCCATCCAGCATCGAAGGGTTTGGAAATGCCTTTTTGGAAGCCGTGTATTACAAACGCTTAATCCTCGTCAACAACTACTCCATTTACGAAGTGGATATCAAACCCAAGGGCTTTCATACGCTCTGGTTCGACGGGTTTATCAGTACCAGCACCATTGCCGCGGTAAGACATGCGTTGAAGAATCCAGATTTGACTCACGAATGGGTAGAGACGAACTATCAACTCGCCAAACGATATTTTTCTTATTCTGTGCTCGAACGCAGACTCGAAGCCATCGTAGCCGATTGTTTGGGATATCAAGTCTAATAAAGGAATGCTATGAACATTGCCATCTTACATTACTCTGTGCCGCCCATCGTCGGCGGCGTGGAAAGTGTCATCGCTCACCATGCGCGGATGATGTCCAATGACGGACATTCTGTGCGATATATTGCGGCGCGCGGTGAATCCATGAACGGAGATATTTCACTCACCCGCATCCCCCTTGCGGATTCGCGCCATGAACGGGTTGCACACGTAAAGTCACAGCTTGATGCCGGACATGTGACCGCCGATTTTGAGTCCCTGCGCAATGAGCTGGTGCAGGAATTACAAAAATCTCTGGTGGGTGTGGATGTGTTGATTGCACATAACGTCTGTTCGCTGAATAAGAATCTCGCGTTGACCGCTGCGCTTCATCAACTTCACCAGCAGAAAAAACTCCCGCGATTCATCCTTTGGCATCACGATCTCGCGTGGACAACGCCGCGTTACCTGCCCGAACTGCACGAAGGCTATCCGTGGAATTTGCTCAAAACGGATTGGGGCAATACCACGCATGTTGTCGTCTCTGAATTGCGACAGGAAGAACTTGCGGGCTTGATGAACCTTGATCCCGCGTCCATCCATGTCATTGCCAATGGCGTGGATATGGACAGGTTTTACAAACTCGAAGATTTAACCAGAGACTTGCTCGGTAAAACCAGGTTGTTGGACGCTTCACCGATTCTGCTTTTACCTGTGCGTGTGACCCCGCGTAAGAATATCGAACTTGCCCTGCGAACTGTGGCAGAACTGAAAAAGGATTTCCCTGAAGCGGGGCTGGTTGTCACAGGTCCGCTTGGACCGCACAATGCCAGCAACATCACTTATTTTGAAATGCTCAGAGGTTTGCGGGCGCAACTAAACCTTGAAGGTTCTGTGCATTTTCTGGCGGAGTTGTACGATGGTTTTCTCCCCGATGAAGTCATTGCCGATTTTTATCGCGTGGGCGATGCGTTGCTCTTCCCCAGCCGCGAAGAAGGCTTCGGCATCCCGTTGATCGAAGCGGCCTTCAGTCATCTGCCAGCTTTCTGTGCAGACATTCCGCCTTTACGAAAACTTGGCATGCAAGATGCGGTGTTCTTTTCACCCGATGAAGACCCAACTCACGTAGCTGCTCTGATCGCGGACTATTTCAAAACATCACTGCCTGCGCGGCTTGCCATGCGCGCACGCGCGTCCTTCCGCTGGGAGGCGATCTATCGTCAACAGATTTCTCCGTTGTTGTAGTTCACGCAAGATTCATGGAAGGAAATCACAATGCAAAGACATTCAGACTTCACACCCATCCGCACCATTCTCGTTCCTTTTGTCCATGATGGTCCTGGTTTGCATGCGTTGGATGCTGCGCTCCAATTCGACGCGAAGGTCATTCTCGTGGGGGTTGTGGTTGTGCCAGAGGGACAATCGCTAAGTACAGGCGCGGCTTCGGCGCGTTCATTGCGGCGGCTGCTGCGTATCTATGGCAGAGACAAGCGCATCATCAGCAAGACGCAGATCATCGTCTCGCATATGCCGTGGCAGGAATTGTCCATTCTGTTGCAGGATGAAAACCCCGACCTGCTGATGTTGGAATGGGAAACGCATCCCACCGCGCTGAGAGTGCCTCCCAATGAGATGCTTTCACGCCCTCCCTGTGATGTGGCATTGGTGCGAGGAAAAATTACCAGCAAACCGAAGCAGGTTTTGGTCCCGGTGAGAGGCGGTCCGCACGCGAACTTGGCCATGCGGACAGGGCTGGGACTCCATTCCAAAGGTGTCACTGCGCTTCACATCCGCAGACCTGATGACCCGGAAGCTGGCACCGATGCGCCCTTCAAAGGTTTGGATCGTGTGTTGAATCAAATGCCAGAAGTGCAGCGACATTTTGAGGTCACGAGTGATGCGGCTCAGGTGATTTTGGAGTATGCCAAAAAAGCGGATGTGGTCATTTTGGGTACGACGATCCAACCCATCACGAGTTCGGCGTCGCTGGGTCCTGTGGCGGACCGCATTTTGCATGACGCATCTTGTGCGGTGATCGCCGTCAAAAGTGGACGCCCCATGCCGTTGGTGGTGGATGAAAGTTCGGGTATGGAAGCGATCTCCATTTTGGTAGATAAATGGTTTGCAGAGAACACTTTCCATGCCGATGAGTTCAGTAGTCTGCGTGATCTGGCGGAGTTGAAAAAACAACAAGGCGTGACCATTAGTTTGGCTCTGCCTGCCTTGAACGAAGAAGAGACGGTCGGCAAGGTCATTCGTACGATGAGAAAAGAGTTGATGCAAAAAGCGCCTCTGTTGGATGAGATCGTGTTGATCGATTCAGATTCCACAGACCGCACCCGTGAGATCGCAAAGAAAGAAGGCGTGCCGGTTTATATCCATCAGGAATTACTGCCAGAGATGGAGCCGCGTCGTGGAAAAGGCGAGGCGTTGTGGAAGAGTCTGCTCGTCACTAAAGGCGACATCATCGTGTGGATCGACACGGACATCGTCAACATCCATCCGCGGTTTGTGTATGGCATTATCGGACCGCTGCTGATTAATCCACAGGTGCAATTGGTGAAAGGCTTTTATCGCAGACCGTTGAAAGTGGGGCAAAAAATGCAGGCGGGTGGCGGTGGACGCGTGACCGAGTTGACGGCGCGTCCGTTGTTGAATCTGTTTTATCCGGAACTTTCAGGCGTGGTCCAGCCGCTTTCGGGCGAATATGCTGGTCGGCGTGAGGCGTTGGAACGTGCCACATTCTATTCCGGCTATGGCGTGGAGACGGGACTGCTGATCGACATTTACGAGAAATTTGGTTTGCAAGCCATCGCCCAAGTGGATCTGTTGGAGCGCATCCATCACAACCAACATTTGGAAGCGTTGAGCAAGATGTCCTTCGCCATCATTCAGACGGTCATCCGCAAATTGGAGAAGCGCTTTGGTCGCGCTGTGTTGGAGGATGTGAACCGCTCGATGAAAATGATCCGCCATGATAACAAGGGATATTTCCTCGAAGTGGAGCAGATCACCGAGTATGAACGTCCGCCGATGATCGAAGTGGACGAGTACTTGAAACGAAATAAATGAATCGAACAAGAGGCAGTCAATGGGGGACTGCCTCTTGTTATGTTGGGGAATTAATCTTAATTCAAAAAGTTCATGGTATATAAAATTTTGAAAAATTACATCATCGGGAGTGCATCATGACAACAACCATCCTCCTCTTCTTGGCTGGACTCATTACATTGATCCTCGGCGCCGACTTGTTGGTGCGCGGCGCTTCGCGGCTTGCTGCGGCGTTTGGTGTTTCACCGTTGGTCATTGGTCTGACGATTGTCGCAATTGGGACAGCTTCGCCGGAAATTGCAGTGTCCCTGCAAGCGGCGGCGGCTGGTCAGGGTGACCTGACGCTGGGGAATGTGTTGGGTTCCAATATTTTCAACATCCTTTTCATTCTTGGTGTTACTGCTATTGTGGCACCGGTTGTGATCGCAGAACAACTCATCCGCAAAGATGCGCCGATTATGTTGGGCATCTCTTTGTTGACCCTAGTATTGGCGATCGATGGCAATCTGGGTTGGTTCGATGGCGTGATCCTTTTGATCGGAATGATCAGCTACATTGTCTTTGCGTTGCGCCAAAGTAAAGAGGAAAGCAAGGCGGTTCAGGCAGAATATGCGCAGGAATTTGCGCCAAAGGAGCCGCACACGGCTCGCAATACCATCACCAATATTGGTTTCATCCTCGTTGGGTTGGGACTGCTCGTCCTTGGCTCAAACTGGTTGGTTGAATCTGCCAGTCAGATCGCCAAGTCTTTGGGCGTGAGCGAATTGGTGATCGGGCTGACCATTGTTGCGGCGGGAACTTCCCTGCCGGAAGTGGCAACGTCTGTTATTGCCGCGCTCAAAAAGGAGAGTGACATTGCCGTAGGCAATGCGGTTGGCAGTAACATTTTCAATTTGCTGGGTGTCTTGGGGTTGGGAGCCGTCGTCGCACCAGGCGGAATCGCCGTCGCGGAGCGCGTACTGCAATTTGATTTGCCCGTCATGCTTTTTGTAGCGTTGGTGTCTCTGCCCATCTTTTACGTCGATAGCCGCATCTCGCGTTTGGACGGCGGGCTGTTGTTATCCTATTACGTTATCTATGTGGTGTATATCATCATGCGCGCGGCCGAAAGCCCGGCAATATCGGCCATGTCCGTTTTTATGTCGATCTTTATTCCGCTCACTTTTTCTCTGTTGGTGATCGCCGCCTATCGTTCCATGCGTGCAAGAAAAAACGAAAACGGATAGATGTCTCTTTTTCTTCAATTTGCTTTTCTGCTTTCGATCATTCTGCTCTCTGCCAAGATGGCGGGTTATATCAGCATTCGTCTTGGTCAGCCTTCTGTATTGGGGGAATTACTGGTGGGAATCATTTTGGGTCCGTCCATTATCAACCTGCTTAATTTGCCGTTCATCGAGCATGGTTTAACTGAAACAGTTGCCGAACTTGGCGAAATGGGTGTACTACTTCTGATGTTTTTAGCAGGGCTGGAGTTGCATCTTGGCGAGATGCGCAAGAACATTCGCGTGTCGGCCTTGTCTGGCTTGATGGGTGTGATCTTCCCCGTCGCTTTGGGATGGGGCGCCGGGCGGCTCTTCGAAATGGATAACGCCTCGGCTCTTTTCCTCGGCTTGACTCTGGGTGCCACCAGTGTCAGTATCTCCGCCCAAACCTTGATCGAGCTAAAAGTGCTGCGTTCACGGGTGGGACTCAGCCTGCTCGGCGCAGCCGTTTTTGATGATATTCTCATCATCCTGTTCCTTTCGGTCTTTCTGGGACTCATTGACGGCGGCGGATCTTCGTACGCGATCATGCTCATCATCGTGAAGATGGCGGCTTTTCTCACCCTTTCGATGATGTTTGGATTGTGGGGTTTGCCCTGGCTCGTCCGCCGCGTCGCGGATTTGCCCATCAGCCAGGGTTTGTTGACCTTTGCCCTTGTCGTCATGTTGGCGTATGGTATCGCCGCGGAAGCGTTGGGCGGCATGGCGGCTATCACAGGCGCTTTTGTAGCTGGGCTGATGCTGGCGCGCACGCCCGAGAAGGAAAGCATTGAATCAGGTACTCACGCGCTTGCATACGGACTCTTCGTCCCTATTTTCTTCGTCAACATTGGGCTATCCATCGATTTGCATCAATTCCAAATGGAATCGCTTCTCTTTACGCTGGTCATTATCATTGTGGCGGTGGTGGGAAAATGGTTCGGCTCTGGCTTGGGCGCCAGCCTCGGCGGACTTCCCTTGGGCGAATCTGTGAAGTTGGGCGCAGGCATGATCTCGCGTGGCGAGGTCGGCTTGATTGTTGCCAGCGTTGGCATGCAGAATAGGTTGATGACCTCGAATGCGTTTTCTGCTATCATCGTGATGATCCTGTTCACCACATTGATCACCCCGCCCATCCTGCGAGCCTTATTCGCCAGAGGACGCGTCACCCACACACCAGAAGTGAACGACCCGGAGGCATCCTGAATATGTATCTTGTCACGTTCGTTTTGCACGACCCCGATCTATTGGAAGAATTACTGGCCTTATGGGAAAAGGCAGGCGTGGACGGTGCGACCGTCCTTTTTAGCTCGGGCATGGGCAGGATGCGTCAGAAACAAGCCATTCGGGATGATATTCCCCTGATCCCATCGTTGGATGATTTTTACGAAGCGCCTCAAACCCTGAACCGTACCATTTTCACCGTCGCGAACGATGATGCAATGGTGGACCGCATCCTCGCTGTGACCGAGAAGCTGGTCGGTGACCTGAAGAATCCCGACACGGGTGTGATGATCGTCACGCCGGTTGTGCGTGCCTACGGTCTTGAACCTGCTGCGCCCAAAAAGAAATGATGGGTCATATGCAAGAGTACCCATTTTTACGTGCCTTCAAGGTTGAAGCATCCTTGGACTTCTGATAATATCAAAGCGGAGAAACACCCGTCGAAACAGGATTCCACCCCGGCGTAGTATGAAGCGCGAATCCCGTCCTACATCACAGGTGTTGCCTTCAAGGAGAAGTGTATGGAAAATCCAACGTATCTGTTGTTAATGGCCGTCATTCAGGAGCAGGACCTTGACCCTGCCACCAAAGCCCTGCAAAGCATGGGCGCCTCGTTGACGTATCTTGCCAGCGCGGGTGGTTTTCTTGGCAGGCGTAATGCGACTTTGTTGATTGGGCTGCCTGCGGACAAGCAGAGTGAGGCGCTGGCAGCATTGCATGAAGCTTGTCGCCAACGCATCGAATACATGACGTTGCCGTTGGAAGGTTCGCCCATGCCGATGCCTGCACCGGTTCCCGTCACTGTGGGGGGCGCAACTGTCTTTGCGTTGCCGGTGGAACGTTTTGAGCAGATCTAACAACAAGGATAACTTCGAGGAGAGATTGCCATGAAAATGATCATTGTGATTGTCAAAGACCAGGATGCCGACAACCTGACTCAGGCATTTACCGCCGCCGGCTTTCGTGTGACGCGCGTCGCTTCGACGGGTGGATTTTTGCGCAGCGGAGTCGTTACCATGCTGTTGGGTGTGGACGAATCCCAAGTGGATGCCGCCATTGAAACTGTCCGCAAGGCGCTGCCACCCAAAGGCGACGAAAAACGGGCTACATTGTTCGTTGTGCCTGTCAGTCACTTCGAGCAAGTTTAAATCTGATCCTTCAAGTAGAGGCGACTGAAAAGTCGCCTCTACTTGTTTAACAGAAAAGTATCAAGGAATCCGATGACTGTATCTGTATATTCTTCCGGGTTGTGCGCGAACATGCCTAAATGCGGTACGCCATCTTCCACCCAAATTTGTTTTGGTTCATTTGCCGCCTCGTATAGACGGTATGGCGAATTCATTGCCATGGCAGCCCCCTCCCAGCCGTCAATGATCAACACGGCACGCGGACTGATGTCCCCAATGACATTCACAGGGCGGATATCGTCTATTTTTGCGCCGCTGTGGAATTCCCACCAAAAGCCTACGACTGGTTGCAAAAATGAGATGGGGACATTCAACCCCAAGACATCCTCAATGGTGGGAAAGGAACTATCCGCGATGACCGCTTCCAGTTCGGGATGATGCGCCGCCGCGAGCAGAACCGTCGCCGCGCCCATCGAGCCGCCCCACGCGCCGACGCGTTCCACGCCATCCTGAGCGAGGGCAAAATCGAGGGCGGCTTTCACATCCAATTGCTCGTCATACCCCAGCGTGGATATATCCCCACCGCTTACACCATGCGCGCGGAAATCCCAGGTCAGCACACCATAGCCATGCTCCGCAAACAGGACGTGGATGCTTTCAGGGCGGTTGGCATTGTAGCCATGCGCCACCAAAATGACTGCGCCATTTTCCGGTGGCGTGTACCAGGCAGAAAGGACGATGCCATCCTGCGTGGTCAGTTCGATGTCTTGATAGAGGATGTTACGCGTTTCAAGCCACTGATAGTTGGGAGGAATCCGCGCGGGGTGGAGAAAACCCCGCGCCCACTGACTGGATAGGTAGTTAGCCGTGAGAATCAGGGCGAAGGATACGGACAGAACCGTTACGCCCGAAAGGTTGAGCCAATAACGCAAAGGTTTCAAGACAGATGGACCTGATGAATTACCCCAGCACAATATTATCGATCAAACGGGTTTTTCCGAAAAAAACAGCCAGCGAGATCAAAAGTTTGCCTTGGATCAGTTCCACTTCCTCGAGGGTGTCAAAGTCTGTGAAGGCTACATATTGCACCTGCGCCAGTGGCTCCGCGGTCAACATGCTCATCATCTTCTCCCGCAAAGCCGCAACCTGACGCTCTCCAGCTTCATAGGCTTCTTTGGCGGCGCTCAAGGCGCGGAAGAGAACCGGCGCAGCCTTGCGCTCGGCTTCGTTCAGGTACTTGTTGCGGCTGGACATGGCCAGCCCATCCGCTTCGCGCATCGTCGGGCAGACCACCATCTCAAGCGGAAAGTTCAAATCCAAGACCATGCGCCGGATGACAGCAGCCTGTTGAGCATCTTTTTGCCCGAAATAGGCTTTGGTTGGCTGGGTGGCGTTGAATAGCTTCGCCACGACGGTAGTAACGCCCTTAAAGTGACCGGGACGCATCGCGCCTTCGAGTCCTTTGGTCAGCGCCTCTACCTCGACCCAGGTCTGGTAGCTAGGCGGATACATGATCTCCGCTGTGGGTGTCCAGACCACGTCCACGCCGAGCGGGCGAAGCAGGTTCAGGTCACGTTCAAGGTCACGTGGGTATTTGGAGAGGTCTTCGCTTGGTCCAAACTGGGTGGGGTTGACGAAGATGGTGACGATGACGTGCTGGTTCTCCGCTTTGGCTTGGCGGACGAGCGATAAATGTCCTTCGTGAAGATACCCCATCGTGGGAACAAGACCAACTTTCCCTTCGAGAGAGAGACGTGCGGTTCGCAAGTCAGAGAGGGAGGATACAATCTGCATGTTTGGCTCCGAAGAAGTGAATTTGTCTATACAATAACCGAAAGTACTACTTGACAGCCTAGAAACTTTGTTCTACACTCTTATTAACATTAGACAAAAGGAGAAAAAATGGCTTACTCACACACCAATTCCAAAGGTACTACCTACTACCTGCACTCCAACGGCAAGATGTTCTTCTTCTCGAAGGAGATCAAGGCAGGCGCCCTCGATGCTGTGCCCGCCGGGTACAACGTTGTAGAGATGAAGACGGGCATGCTTGTGCTGAAGAAGGTTCAGGCTGAAGCGCCCGCCACTACCAACACGGAAAGCGCAGGGTAAACGCAAGTATAACCCTGTTCGAAACCCGGCTTTGGCTGGGTAGCCCAGTTCCGCTGGGTACAATCTATCTGTCCTTTTAGATTAATAAGGAGACTTGTTATGACACGTACACATGCATCTAAAAGTATTGAAACGAAAGAGGTGTCGGTATGCCTACTCTAAACCGCGTCCAGTTGATCGGTCGTTTGGGCAAAGACCCAGAGAGCAAGTACACCCCCGCTGGCAAGAAGGTCTGCCACTTCAGTCTGGCGGTTAGTAACCGCTGGAAGGATAAGAACGGTGAGACCAAGGAAGCCACCGAATGGGTCAACATTGAAGCTTGGGGGCGGTTGGGCGAGGTCTGTCAGGAATACCTCAAGAAGGGTAGCCTGATCTTCGTGGAAGGTCGTTTGAAAACCGACAAGTACGAAGCCAATGGCGAGACAAGGTACTTTACCAAGGTCATCGCTCAGAGCTTGCAATTCCTCGACAAGCGTGAGAAGGAAGAACCTTTGATGGCGGTAGAGGAAGACCCCGGCGAGTACGAATTTGCCGGAGAGTAGTTGAAAATTGATATAAAAAGAGACAGTCATCTCAAGATGGCTGTCTCTTTTTAGTCCGAAGAAGAAATGACCCGGCTCATCGCCGGGTCATTTTGTTTCTTGCTATTTCTTTTTCTTTGCAGCCTTCTTCGAGGCGACCTTCTTGACAGCTTTCTTCACAGCCTTCTTTGCGGCGGGTTTCTTCGCCTTCTTGGGTTTCTCCACTGGCAATTGCTCCAACTCGCTGACCAGTTTCTCCAACACATCGAAGCCGCCTTGCCAGAATTTCGGGTCGCGGATGTTGATTCCAGCGTCGCTCAGGATGCGCTCGGGCGCTTCAGAACCACCCGCCGAGAGAATCTTCAAATACTTCGGCTTGAAGGATTCCCCTTCGGCTTTGAACTGCTGATACAGCGCCAGCACCAATAACTGACCAAAGGCATACGCATACACGTAGAATGGAACCTGATAGATGTGCGGGATGCCAACCCATTCCCATTTGAACTCGTCGCTCAAGTCGAGCGCGTCGCCAAACTGCTCCTTCAAATTGTCGAGGTAGGCGGCGCTCAAATCATCGACTGAGGCGTTCTTTTGCACCAGTTCATGCGCGGTCTTCTCGAACAACGCAAAATACGATTGGCGCATAATGGTTGCGTAGGCGTCATCCATTTGTTTGAAGAGAATATCGCGGCGAACTGACTCGTCGGTTTCTTCGGCGAGCAGCTTGTCGATCAGGATCATTTCTGCAAAAGTGGAAGCGGTCTCTGCCAGTGGCAACGAAGAATGGAAGGTGAATGTGCTGTGATGTTCCGCCAGCATGGCATGAATGGCATGACCGAGTTCATGTGCTAGGGTGGCCACTTCGCGTCCTGTACCCTGATAGTTGACCAAGACATACGGAGTCATATCCGGCAGGACAGACCAACAGAACGCGCCGCCGCGCTTGCCCTTGCGGATTTCGCTGTCGATGCGCTTTTCATCGAAGACGCGCTTCGCCAGGTCCGCCACCTGAGGCGAGAAGGCGTTGAACGCATCCAATACCATATTGACGGCGTCATCCCACTCGTAAGTCTTTTTGGAAGCGGCAACAGGCGCATAAATGTCGTATCGGCGCAGTTTCTTCATGCCGACATATTTGGCCTTCATTTTGAAGTAACGCTGGAAGATGCCCACATTTTTGCGTGCCACACCCAGCAAGGCTTCCACCGCCTCATCAGGGACATCATTGTTCAAATTGCGTGGCGCGATGGAATTCTTGAACTTGCGCAGGTTGATGTTCTCATTGTGCCAGTCGCGCAAAATGGTCTGATAGATCTGCCCGAGGACAGGACCATCTTCTGCATACACCTTGAACTGAGACTGATAGCTCGCGGCGCGCATCGCCGGGTCGGTGCTGTAGCGATATGAGAACAGTTCCGACGCGGTCATTTCCTTCTCTTTGCCGTTGACCTTCAACTTGAATACGTAGCGGTTCGTGATCGAGTCATACAAATTGCCAAGCGCATTGACGCCGGTCACATTCTTAAGGTTGACGATCTTCTCTTCCGCTTCGCTCAAAGTATGCGGCTTGAAGTTGCGCATCGCTTCGAGATAATATCGATAATCGCCTGAAGCCTCCATCAAACGTTTGGCGTTTTCATCGTCCAATTCCTTCCACCACAGGCTGAAGAACAGCGTGCGGTTCTCGATCTCTGCCAGGAATTGCAGCACGCGCGCCTGTAAAGCTTGCGCCTTCTGGTCTTGCGTATCCGCCGTGAACGACAGCCCGGCGAACGAATAAAGTTTATTGCCGATGCGCGCCGTCGCTTCGCTGGCTTTCAACACATCCACGAATTGCTCAGTGGGCATATCCGGCTTGAGTTTGTCGCGCACGCCTTCGAACGAGGTCACTTGTTCCTCGATCATATCGAACGCACTTTGTAATTCAGGGCTGTCATAGCCCGGGTATAGTGGGGAAAGGTCCCATTTGGAAAGTTTGTATGCCATGGTGTCTCCTTTTGAGTTGGGCGGAGTCCATCCGCCAATACGTTTTATCACAAACAAAAAATCTTTTACCCATTCTCAAGAATGGATTCTAAAAGGCGACAGCCATGTTGAACATAACTGTCACCTTGTTTTTACAAGCTTGACCGGACGTGCATGATATCGCCGTCCTTGACGATATACTCCTTGCCTTCGAGGCGGAACTTCCCTTTTGCTTTCGCCTCATTCATCGACCCGAGAGTAATGAGGTCTTCATAAGCCACCACCTCGGCGCGAACGAATCCACGCGAAAGATCAGTGTGGATTTCACCCGCCGCTTCCTGCGCTGTCGCACCGCGATGCGTCGTCCACGCGCGGACTTCATCCTCGCCGACGGTGAAGAAGGTCTGCTCACTCAAGAGATCATACGACAGGTTGATCATGCGGTTGAGGCTGAGTTCCTTGATGCCATATTCTTCCATGAAGACCGCCGCATCCTCTGGAGAAAGCTGCGCAATCTCCATTTCCAGCTTGCCCATCAACGCCACGGAGGGATGATCCAATTTCGCCTCTGGCGCAGACTGTCCCTCGCCGAGGTTGAACACGGTCAAGATGCGCTTGCGAGAAAGCAAACCAAAACTGGAAAGTTCCTTTTCTTCCTCGGAGGTATATTCCAAATTACGCAGTGCTTTGTTATCCGAAAGGGCAGCGTGCAATTTCTCAAATAATTCCGTCTGCCGCGCGTTGACGGTTTTATCTGTGCCACCTTTTTTGCGTTCTTCGGTGAGGCGTTCCAACTTGCGCTCGACGGCGATGAGATCGTTTAAAAGCAATTCGCCTGTCATCATCTCCACGTCTCGCAGCGGATTGATACTTCCCTGCGGGTGCATGACCAGGTCGCTTTCAAAACAGCGCACCACGAGAATCAGCGCATCCATTTGATTGAGCTGATTGAGCAATTGCCCCGAAATGCCACTCTTGGCTGAACCCGTTTCCAGACCGGCAATGTCGGCATACGCCACTTTGGCGTAGATGGTCTTGCGTGGGTTGAACATTTTCGAGAGCGTGTCGACGCGTGGGTCGGGCACATCCACCACCGCCTGATGCACCTCCATGCGTCCCGCCGAGGCGGTGGTAGGCGCATTCCCTCGGGTAAGTGCGTTGAAGATCGTGGTTTTTCCTGATTGTGGCAGTCCAATAATTCCTAGTTTCATCTTGACCTTGTTCTTGGGAGTGGTATACTTGCGTTCGCAAACGAGCCGAAGTGGCGGAATAGGCAGACGCGCACGACTCAAAATCGTGTTCCCTACGGGAATGAGGGTTCGATTCCCTCCTTCGGCACTCGCTTTGCTCGCAAATTATACCTTAGCTGGTACTCATCTCTTCTTAAGCAACATCCTCCATTATATGTGGAGGATGTTTGATTTTTATAAAAACAGTACCTTCGAGCGTTGACCTTGGGACGAATTGACCTGTAGAATGAAAAAATACGAAACGACCCAGCCTTTGAAACGTATATCGTAACAGGACCCGTTCTAACGATTATACGGAGACTTTCCGCCATGAAACTTTACCTGTTCTTTGTCCTCATCGATCTCCTCATCCTGTTGGCATACCCGGTTGTTTACATTGTCCATCATATTCGCCGGATGATGGGTGTAAAATAGGCATACTTTTGCTGTTCCTGTAGTGAAATACATTTCCCCAGGAGGCTACTTATGCCGTCTTTCAACGAAGTCCTGGCAGTCATTTTAGGAGGGGGACGCGGGGCGCGCCTGTATCCGCTGACTCAAATGCGCTCCAAACCTGCCGTGCCGATTGCAGGAAAATACCGCCTCATCGACATCCCAATTAGCAATTGCATCAACTCGGAGATTTTCCGAATCGCAGTCCTGACCCAGTTCAACTCGGTCTCATTGCATCGCCACATCACCCGGACCTATAACTTTGACTCGTTCCACCAGGGCTGGGTGCAAATTTGGGCGGCGGAACAGACCATCGAGAGCGCTGACTGGTATCAGGGCACTGCAGACGCTGTCCGCAAGCAGTTGTTGGAAATTCAAGCCACAGGTGCCAAGTATGTGCTCATCCTTGCAGGCGATCATCTCTATCGGATGGATTACAAGGCGATGGCGGAATATCACTGGCAAAATAGGGCAGATATTACTGTCGCTGTGCAGCCCGTTGCGAGAGATGAAGCCAGCCGCTTCGGAATCCTGAAGCGCGAAGCGGACGGCAAGATCTCTGATTTCATCGAAAAGCCCAAGGACCCTGCCATCCAAAATCAATTCGTCAGCCGTAAAGACCCGACGCGACCGTTCCTCGGCTCGATGGGCATTTATATGTTTAACACGAAGCTGCTCGTGGATTATCTGGTGAATTATCCCGACTATGACGATTTTGGCAGTGACATCATTCCGCAGGCGATCAAGTCACATGCGGTCTATGGCTTTGACTTCGAAGGGTACTGGCAGGACATTGGAACCATCCGTTCGTTCTATGAGACCAATCTCATGTTGACCAAGTCGGATTCGCCGTTTGATTTTTATGATGCGAAACTTCCCATCTATACCGATACGCGTTATTTGCCGGCTTCCATCGTGGAGGATTGTCAGATGCGGGAAGTGTTGATCGCCGAAGGCAGCCGCATTTTACGTTCAGAGATCGTTCATTCCATCATTGGTATTCGCAGTCAGATTGCGGCGGGATGCGTCATCCGAGACAGTATCGTGATGGGTTCGGATTATTACGAGCGCGAATGGGGTGGGCTTCCGATTGGTATTGGGACGAATTGCTATATCGAAGGCGCGATCCTCGACAAGAATGCGCGCATCGGAGAGAACGTCACCATCCGTCCGTTCCCGCGCAACACAGAGATCGATAATCAAAACTGGTACGTGCGCGATGGCATCGTCATCATCCCCAAGGATGCTGAGGTCCAACCGGGCACGGTCATCGCCCCGTAAGTGCAAAGACCCTAAAGGAGACAAGCCTTTGGGGTCTTTTTGTAAAAACATGGAAACTGCAATCATTCCACCATGAGGGGCATTCGGGTAACTTAAAAAATTATGCTATACTTTTCATAATTATGAAGCCATCACGCGAATTCTGGCATCGCTGGGCTGAGTCCTTGCGTCGATATCAACTTCACGATCTGGTCGCCTCGTTTCTTGAAGCAGGAAGTCCTTTCGCCCTGCTTGGAGCGCAGGCGATTTATTTTAGCGGCGGCTTCATCAAGAGCGAGCAACTTACCGCAGTAGCGGGAATGCTCGAGGACGATTCTGAGGCGCGCGCATTTGCATCCTTCCTGACCCAGCAAAGAGCAGGTTTATGATCGCTTTATCCATCCTCATTCTTGCCGCCGTGCTATTGGTCGTCATCACATTTTGGAAGCGTCGATCTCCCGCCCGCCTGCGCGATATTCCTGCGTTCACACGCCTGATCCGCGCGGTGGGATTGAGCATCGAAGACGGACGACGCCTGCACATCTCGCTTGGGCATGGCAGTCTGCTTGATGCGCGTGGAGGCTCTGCGCTGGCTGCTTTGGCAACATTGCGGATCATTGCCGAGCGTACCTCTGTTAGTGACATGCCATCGGTCGCATCTGCCGGAGACCCGACACTGGGTCTGTTGACTCAGGATACGATCCAAGCTGGATACAAAGCCGCCAATGTGGACGAGTTATATGTCCCCACCACTGGGCGTGTCACCGGGTTGACTCCCTTCAGTTATGCCGCTGGGGCGATGCACATTGCCAACAACGAAAATGTTTCGACGAATATCCTGCTTGGGCACTTTGGTGCCGAAGCGGGTTTGCTTGCAGATACATCCGACCGCGACCATGTCACCTTGATCGGTGCCAGCGATAACCTGACCGGGCAGGCGATTCTCTATGCCAGTTCGCAGGATGCGTTGATTGGCGAGGAACTTTTTGCCGCGGGTGCATATCTTGGCGGTGACCCTGCTCATACCGCCAGCCTGACCGTGCAGGATATTCTGCGCTGGTTGGTCATTGCGGCCCTGTCCGTTGGTGCAGGACTTAAACTTGTGGGGGCGTTCTGATGCGAGTCTTGACTGCTGTGATTGCGATTGCTTTTGGAATTCTGATCCTGCTGGGTTATTTCCTGCCGCAGGCGGCCATAATCCAAACTATTCTGTTAAATTGGGCGGTTATCCTGACCGGTGTTGCTGCACTTGTCGGTCTGGTCAATTTGATGATCGTCCACATGGACAAAGTCCGCCGCAGTGAAAAGGGCAGCATCTACAGCGCCATCCTTGTGTTGGTGATGGTACTGACCTTCTTTGCAGGTGTCATTTTGCGCCCTGACCATCTCTTGATGCGAAAAGTTATTCTGGATGGAATCATCCTTCCAGTTGAAGCCATGCTGATGGGGTTGTTGACCGTGACACTGCTCTATGCCGCCATCCGCATGCTGCGCAAACGCGCTGATGTGATGGGCATCGTTTTCATCCTTACGGCGGCGTTGCTTTTCCTCGGCTCAGCCACTTTACCGTTTGGTGATGTGCCCGTTTTCGGCACACTCATTCGCCCATGGTTCACACAAATCTTTGCCTTGGGCGGCGCACGCGGAATCTTGATTGGCGTGGCCTTGGGCACACTTGTCACGGGGTTGCGCGTGCTCTTTGGGATGGACCGTCCGTATGGGGGTAAATAATGGCTGACATCATCAAGTGCCCCATCTGCGGATCGGAAAACCCGCAAGGACAGCAATTCTGTAGCGTCTGTCAATCTGCGCTTACAAACGATGCCAATTCCATTCAACCGGGGCAGGCTCCCACTCGAAAACAAACCGCCGAATTGGAACCCATTCTGCCGCAGTGGCTGCGTGAGGCGCGTGACGCTGCGCGTCAAAATGACTCTTACAGCGAGGAAGAACCTCTTCCTCAATCGGACAAAAATAAACCCGCCTCCGGCGACCTGTTAGCGGGACTTCAATCTCAAAGCGGGGACGACGATGAAGAAGAAGTACCAGATTGGCTGGCCAACATCACAGGCGCCCAGCCTAAGCCCAAAGCAGAGCCAACCGAAACCACTGGCGCGCGTTGGGTGGAGATGGGTGGCAAGAACGACTTCCCGCAGGATGAGCCCGAAGAAAGCTCGGAGGGATTACCCTCCTGGTTGGCAGGACTGCAATCCCCCGAATCTCAGCCGGAACAGGATGAACTGACCAGTTGGCAGTCCATCCCTGCGGAGCCGCAACAACCCGCTCCAATCGAATTGCCTGCCGAAGATACCCCCGATTGGTTGCGTCAGATGGCGATGGATGCAGAATCCAAGCCGGCTGTTTCAGAGACGCCCAGCGAATCTGCGGAGTTGCCGCTCGATGCGCCAGATTGGCTGAGCAGTTTGGGCAACGCCGACGCGCAAACTTCCAGCGGCGATTTCTCTTCCTTGTTTGAATCCACTCCGGCTGAGTCTGAGGCGCAGCCGCTTCCCCCGCTTGAAACGCCAGAATGGCTGAAGCCTCCCTCTGAATTGGAAAACGTCAAGCAGGATACGACTCCCAAGTGGCTGCGACAGGAGCCTGCCAGCACGCCTGCAGAACCTGAAACTCCTCGCCAGCGAAGATACCATCCATTATTCGAATGAGACGGAACAACCCGCGCAGGATGACATGATCGTGGACCTGCCGGATTGGTTGAAAGCTGCCGCGCCGGAATCGTCCATTTTTAGCGCCCGAAATGAAGAGGTGACTCGTCCGCCTGAGCCTTCTGCGGCAGAGACGCCAGATTGGATCAAGAACTTCCAGCAAGCCGCGGATGTGTCCGCTTCGCAGCCCGAGGAGCCTGTCTCTGAAACAGGAGAGGTCTCTCCCTTTGAGAATGCTCCCGCGTTCACCCCTGACTTCTCTTCAGAGAGCAGTGACCTGTTCGCCGAAATGCCCGACTGGCTTTCGAACGCGGTCGAGCCAACATCGTCAGCGAATGTTTCTCCGTCTTCGACGCCTACGCCCATCACGAATGAAGATGCGCTCGCTCCGAGCGATTTGCCGACCTGGGTGCAGGCGATGCGTCCAGTTGAACCGGGCGGCATTCCCCAAGCCTTGTATTCCAGCGACCAAACGTTGGAGTCTCGCGGTGCATTGGCGGGGTTGCAGGGTGTGTTGCCCGCTGCGCCGGGATTCACGCCGACGAGCAAGCCGAAATCGTATTCCATCAAACTGCAAACCAGCGACGAGCAGATGGCTCACGCTGAAATTTTGGAGCAAATTCTCGCCGCTGAAGCCTCACCGGTTCCGATTGAGTCGCTCCCATCTCTGGGCGCATCACGCGGATTGCGTTGGTTCCTAGCGATTCTATTCACGCTTGTTGCTCTCGTCACGCTTTCGATGCGCACACAAGTCTTCCGCTTGCCGTTCGCCGCTCCCAACCAGGTGCGTGAAGCGCAGGCGGTGGTTAAATCCATCCCTGAGAATTCTCCGCTGTTGGTGGTCTTCGATTATGAGCCTTCACGTGCAGGTGAAATGGAAGCCATCTCTGCGCCACTCTTTGACATGCTCAACAATCCACGTTTGACTTTTCTCGCCACAAATGAGACAGGGGCCACGCTGGCAGAACGCTTCGCGGCTGGATCGTTGAGCGGATCCACGTACTTGAATTTGGGCTATCTCTCTGGCGGACAGTTAGGCATTCGCGCTTTTGTCCAGGACCCGACCCGTATCGCACCAGTTGACATCCACTCCCAACCTGCGTGGACTTCCACAATGTTGCAGGGAGTCACAGCTATCAATCAATTTGCTGCCATCATCCTCGTTACTGACAATGCCGAAGCTGCCCGCATTTGGGTCGAACAGACGCAGGGAATTCGCAGCGTGACGCCAATCCCGTTTATTGTCGTCTCCAGCGCCCAAGCGGCTCCAATGATCGAACCTTATTATGAATCCGGTCAAGTAAGTGGCGTGGTGCCAGGGTTATATGGCGGCGCGCTTTTCGAACAATACAATGCAGGTCTTCCCGGTACGGCCCGCATCTATTGGGATGCTTACAGCATTGGCATGTTACTGGCTGTTGTACTGTTGCTTGGCGGCGGCTTATGGAATTTTGTACTGGGTCTGCGGGAACGCAGTACCGTGAAGGGGGCGGAGTAACATGGACTATCTTGACATCATCAGCGGACTGCTGAGTTTTCTGTTTACCATCTTTGTCCTCAGTTATTTGGTCGGGGACAATCCGCTTTTCCGCATCACTATTTACATCTTCGTCGGTGCGGCGGCGGGATATGTCGGCTCTGTGATCGTCTGGCAGGTGCTCAAGCCACAGCTTTGGGATAAAGGGATCGCCGCCATTTTTGGTGGGACGTTGGTCGACCAATTGCTGATTCTGCTGCCATTGCTTGGCGCAGCACTCATCCTCACGAAAATATCGTCGCGGATGGCTGGCTTCGCCCGCCTCCCGATGGCATTCCTCGTTGGGGCAGGCGCAGCGGTGACCATTGGCGGCGCACTGCTGGGAACTTTGCTGCCGCAAATGGAAGCGACCATCAATTTCTTCGACCCGCAACTGGCAGCTGCACGTAACATCCATGCCTTGGAAGTCATGGGCAACGGCGCGGTCATCTTGTTCGGCGTGGTCACATCACTGGCGTACTTCCACTTTGGGGCGCGTCAAAATGCGAACGGGACGATGCATCGCTTCGGTTTGATCGAGATCATTGCCTGGGTCGGGCGCATCTTTATCGGAGTCACCTTGGGTGCGATCTTTGCCGGGGTTTTCGCCGCCGCATTAACCGCATTCATTGAACGCTTCTCCTCATTGATCGATTTCATAAACAAGCTTATCGGGATATTCTAGAAATCATGCCTTCTTCACTGGTCACCGGTAATTCCCTGCTTGCCATAGATGTCGGCGCGGCCAATACGCGCGCTGTATTGTTCGATGTCATCGAAGGCGAATATCGCTTCGTGGCATCTGGCACTGCGCCAAGCACAGCCGAAGCTCCCTTCAAAGATGTCTCTGAAGGTGCGCGCAATGCGATTGAAACCTTGCAAAGAATATTGGGTCGAACCCTGCTCGATTCGTCGCGTTCGCTCCTGATCCCGAGTCAACCCAACGGGTCGGGGGTGGATGCGCTCGTGGTCACGCTTTCGGCGGGTCCTGCCATCAAGACGGTTGTGGTCGGACTGCTAAAAGATGTCTCACTGGATAGTGCGCGGCGTTTGACGGAAACCAGCTACACCCGCATCGTGGATACCATCGGGCTGAGCGATCACCGCAAGCCTGATCAACAAATTGACAGCATCATGCGCAACCGTCCCGATCTGTTCATCATCGCTGGCGGCACAGACGGAGGTGCATCGCGCTCGATCCAAAAGCTGCTCGAACCGATCGGCTTGGCCAGCTTCCTCATGCCGCAAGAGAAACGTCCCACCGTTTTGTTTGCAGGCAACGAAAAGATGGAAGCGGAGGTGAAAACGCTGGTTGGGTCATTGGCGACCTCCCTGCATTTTAGCCCTAACATCCGCCCATCGCTTGAAACCGAAGATATCGATCCTGCCGAACGCGAACTGGCTCGCATGGTTATCAACATCCGCAAGCGCCAGATCAAAGGCGTGGATGCGCTCGATCTGTGGTCGGGCGGGCATATTTTGCCGACGGCGTATGCGGCTGGACGCATGGTGCGTTTCCTGTCCAAAGTCTATAGCTCGCAAAAAGGGCTCCTCAGCGTGGACCTTGGCGTTTCTGCCGCGGTCATCGCCGCGGGTTTCAAAAACAAATCCGTATTGAAGGTGTTTCCGCAATTTGGGATCGGCGAGAACCTGACAGGTCTGTTGAATTACACCTCTCTTGAAGACATCCTGCGCTGGTCATCGCTTGATATTTCCACGGGCGTGCTGCGTGATTATCTACACCAAAAGGCGTTGTATCCCGCCACGATCTCGGCTACGAAGGAAGATCTCGCCGTGGCACAAGCTGTAGCGCGACAGGCTCTCTACCTTGCGATGCAATCTGCCCGCCGCGATTTTCCGCAGAATGCAGCAGGGATCAAGCCCGGTCTGACTCCGCTCTTCGAGCCGATCTTGGCTGGTGGCAGTGCACTGAATGACGCTTCGCGTCCGGGTCAGGGGCTGCTCCTGCTCTTGGACACGATCCAACCTGTGGGCATCACCACGATCATCCTCGACCAGAACAATTTGCTTCCACTGCTCGGTGCAGCGGCTTCACAAAATAACATTCTGCCAGTGCAGGTACTTGAGTCTGGTGCATTTCTCAGCGTGGGTACAGTCGTTTCGCCGGTTGTTTCTGCTCGTTATGGCACGTCCATTTTGCGTGCAAAACTGACTTATGAAACCGGCGTCGAGGCGCAAGTCGAATTGAAATATGGCAGCCTCGAAACTCTGCCACTCGCCATCGGCGAAACCGGAAAGTTGACCATCCAATGTCTGCATGGCGCGAACGTTGGCTTTGGTCCCGGACGAGGCGGAACCATCCCGGTCAGTGGTGGAGCGTTGGGCGTTGTCTTCGACGGGCGCGGACGTCCGCTGGATCTGCCGACAGATGCTGTGCGTCGGCGTGAGCTTCTCAAAAAATGGAACTGGACTCTCGGAGGCGGATGACGATGGATGCCCCTGTATTACATGTGATCGGTTTGACCTCCATTATCCGCGAGCGAGTGCTTCCCATCTCTGGGACAGTCCATGCCCGCCTTCACCAAAAGGTTACGCCGAGTGATTTGATCGCCGAGACCCGTTGGGCGCGCGAACATGTCTTATTGGACGTTGCCCGCCTGTTGAATGTCTCGCCTAACATGGCAGACAGTTTGATCCGCTGCAAAGTGGATGACCAAATCCCATCTGGCGCGGAAATCGCCGTGGGTAAAGGCATCTTCCCACGCTCGGTACGCGCGCCCCGCGATGGACGTGTCGTGGCCGTGGGTGGCGGTCAGGTCTTGATGGAAGCTGGCGAAACCAAAATGGAATTACGTGCTGGCATTCCCGGCATTGTGAAGGAGATCATTCCCAACCGCGGTGTGTTGATTCAGACCGCTGGCGGCTTGGTACAAGGCGTGTGGGGCAATGGGCGCATCGACACGGGGACGTTGGTGAATCTCACTGAGACGCCTGAGAGTGTGCTGACAGTTGGTCGTCTGGACGTGAGTCTGCGCGGTTCGGTCATCCTTGCCGGGATCGTCAAAGATGCTGAAACCCTGCAAGCTGCCGCGGACTTGCCCGTGCGCGGGTTGATCCTCTCCAGCATCTTCCCGTCGCTACTTTCAAAGGCGCGCGAGATGCGCTATCCCATTCTGGTCACAGATGGGTTTGGCGCTCTGCCAATGAACTCAGCCGCCCATAAATTGCTCAGCACCAACGCCAAACGCGAAGTGACACTCAACGCCGAAGCCTATGATCGTTACACAGGCGCACGACCCGAAGTGATCATTCCCTTACCGATCTCTTCCGACCCGCCTCCTCCGCGGGAGGTGGAAACTCTCGCGCCGGGATTGCAGGTGCGTATGCGCCGTCAGCCAGCCATGGGAATGATCGGCTCGATTCTGACCATCAAGCCGGGACAGACCACCCTTCCCAGTGGATTGCGTGCTCCTGCGGCGGAAGTCAAGCTTGAGAATGGCGAGACCGTCGTGGTTCCGCTCGTAAACCTTGAAGTTGTGGGATAATATCTCCCAGTTCTTATCTCAGGTATTTTGTGGTTGATACACTAATCAGGAGAGTGCTCCATGTCTTTCGACGATAACAATTTCGATACCCCCGATGATGCCCCGCTTCCCGAGGAGTCAAACAATAACCGCACATTCCTCATCGCGGCTGCGATTTTGGGCGGAATTATCCTGATCTCCATCGCCTGTTTGGTGGGCGTTTATCTCTTCAGTTCGCAGACGCGCGCCGCACAGCAAGCCCAAGCTACGTCGGCCGCTGCGACAGCCGCCGCCAATAACGACTTTATCAACCAGGCATTGACCGCCACTTTTGAAGCGTCCATTTTGCCGACCGCCACCGAACCGCCGACTGCTACCGCAGTTGTCGCAGTTGCCACCGCCACTGAAACGCCCGATCCCAATGCAACCAGTTTCAGCGCGTTGGATGCGGGTACGCCCGCAGCTGCCACTGCTACCGTCGGCGCGGCGCTGACTCAAGCGGCCATCGCCCAATTGACCATTGTCCCCACCTCCACCTTGTTGCCCAACACCGGCTTCGTGGATGACTTCGGTGTGCCGGGATTGGTCGTGATGGCGCTTGCGTTTATTATCGTCATCTTGCTGGCTCGCAGATTGCGCGCCACCCCCGTGCGATAGCTTTTTCTAGAACCAAAAAGAGGACGATGACCCAAGTCATCGTCCTCTTTTGTTATTCCTTAATCTAGACCACGCTCTCTGCTACAGTCCGCCCGTAGCCGATGAGCGCCTTGACCATATCCTGCGTGCGCCCTTCAGCGTAGACTCGCAGAACCGGCTCCGTGCCAGACGGGCGCACCAACAGCCACGAATCGTCAGACATGATGTATTTCACACCATCGCGTTGACTGATTTCGGTCACTTTTTCGCTGCCAATTTCCACGGGCGCTTTCTGGGTGAGAAACTCTGTCATCTCGGCTTTGGCTACGGGGCGGCTGAGGCGCAAGTCCACACGCTCGTAAAAGGCAGGACCGACATCCGCCAGCAGGTCATCCACCATTTCGCCGAGCGATTTTCCAGAAGCCGCCAGCATTTCCACCAACAGCAAGCCCATGATGGGACCATCGCCCTCGGGGATGTGCCCCTTGAACGAAATGCCACCGGACTCTTCGCCGCCGATCAACACGTCTTCGCTCATCATAATGTCGGCAATGTGATTGAAGCCGACAGGAGTTTCGTGTACTTTCATACCATAACGTTTGGCGAGGCGGTCGATCATGCGTGTGGTCGAAACCGTGCGGACGACAGAGCCGCTCATGCCGCGTTTTTCGACCAGATACTTCAGCGAAAGCGCCATGATCTTGTGCGGGTCGACGAAGTTGCCGCGTTCGTCCATTGCGCCGATGCGGTCAGCATCGCCATCTGTGACCACGCCAAAATTGCCCAACCCCGAGCTGACCGCGCTGGACAAAGCGCCAAGATATTTGGCGATCGGTTCGGGATGCACGCCGCCGAAACCGGGATTCATCTCACCGCGGATCTCGTAGACTTCACAACCTGTGCCCTGCAAAAAGGATTTGATCACGCCTCGCCCTGACCCGTACATGGCATCTGCCACGAAGCGCTGCGGATTTTCCGCGATGACATCGGTGTTGATGAGTTTGCGCAAGTGGTCGAAATACGCCGGCAAGGGATTAAATCTTTGGATCAAGCCCGCTTCGCGCGCCTTTTTGAAATCCATTAAGTTAGGTCCGCGCGCCTGTTGCTCATTGTCGTTGATGTAAACTTCCACCCGGCGGCATTGTTCAGGCAGCGCCGAGCCGCCGAAGGCTCCCTTCAACTTGACGCCGTTGTACCGCGGCGCATTGTGCGAAGCCGTGATCATCACACCGGCAATGGCGTTGTTGTTTTTTACCGCATATGAAATGGCCGGCGTGGGTGAATCGGATTGGGCAAGCAGGACGTTAAATCCATTGGCGGCGAGCACGCGCGCCACTTCCCCGGCGAAACGATCTGATAAAAAGCGTGTGTCGAAACCGATCACGATCTTCTTTGGGTCGACGGTTTCGGATTTGCCCATGGGGCTGCTTCGCTGGTCCCAATGTTCCGAAGCGACAGCGTCCGCGATGGCTTGTGAGACCATTCGCAAATTACCAAAGGTGAAACTGTCCGAGATGACGGCCCGCCAGCCGTCGGTACCGAAGTGAATGGGCATGGATTGAAATCCTCTTTCGAATGGGTTTTTGTTAAGGCATTAAATTTGGAGTCAGGGATTCGCTTCCTGACTCCAAATGAAGTTAATTTATGGAGTGGGGGTTCTCGTCGGTGTGGGTGACGCTTCGAAGTTCGGGGCGGGCGTAGCGTAAGCGATGACCGATTCCAGTAGCCAGCCTTCGATCTGCTGACCATTGAGCGTGATATACACCTTGACCCAGGTCACGCCGTTGACTTCCTCAAACTCGGAGTAGGTTTCGACGATGGTGCCGTTGAGCAGTGTCATCACATACGTGCCGCCGGGCGCATCGCGCAGATTGGCACCACCGCCCTCGTTGGCAGAGATTCGTCCGTAAGTGGGCGTGGGTTGAATGGTGAGTGTGACCGTGGGGGTTTCCGTCGGCGGGAGGGTGACCTCAAGCGTCAA
This sequence comes from Anaerolineales bacterium, assembly GCA_023382575.1. Classification (GTDB taxonomy): domain Bacteria; phylum Chloroflexota; class Anaerolineae; order Anaerolineales; family Villigracilaceae; genus Villigracilis. The sequence goes on along the minus strand of JAHDWC010000017.1, from coordinate 1,421 downwards.
CGGGATGGGGCTGGCTGTCCCTTTGGTGGCTGTGGGGGTGTGGCGCGCGGACGTGTTCGTCGGGCGTGGAGTCGCTGAAGGAGTGACAGATAGACTTGGCGTCGTAGTGGGAGGCGCAGCCGAGACGGAAGTTTGCGCCGTCGGCGTGGGCTGTGAAGCCGATGCGGAGAACGGGGAACCCGATCCCATCACCACCGCCAAAAAGCCGATGAAGACCACGAGCGAGATTCCGCTGAGGATGATGCCGCCGGTGGAAGGTTTGAGCCGCAGGATGAACAACGTCAGCAAACCCAGTACACTCGCCAGTGCGAAGTGAGTAAGGAAGACAAGCAAGCCTTGCAGCCAGACATCTGGCAGTCCGGCGCCAATGCCAAAACCAGCCGCGTTGATCGGCAGGAAAAACAGATACGCTACGATGACGCTGGGCAGGAAGGGCTTCTCTTCAGAACGCGCAAAGGACGCCACCAACGTTGTCGCACCGATGGCAAGCACCACCAACGCAGGCAGCCAAATGCGCGTGTGAAGATAGACGTTGTCGCGCGCCATGTCTGGCAAAATGTTTGCCGCGAAGCCGGTGATCAATCCGCCGATGAAGATCAGCACGAGGCTGATGAGCAGCGCCATGACCGTTTCGAACATAAAACGAAGCAAGCCGGTCAACTGGGCAAGCAGAAAACCCACCCAGGGAGTCATCAGCGGGGCGACCAAAATGCCTAGCAACAACACCGGTTGCGAGTTCAACAAAAAGCCCAGCCCGAGGATCGCTCCACAGACCAGCGAAAAGACGAACAACTCAATGGATGGATAGGCGCGGCGGGCGAGGGATGCGATTAACGCAGCCTGCCCTTCGGCGTCAGTGGGAATGGACGAGCGGCGCGTCGCGCGTCTGCGGCGGAGACGCTGCGTTGAGGAAGCGTCCTCACGCGGAGGGCGCGGCGGCTCGTTCGGCAGAATGGGATCATCGGGTAATGACATGTGTCCATTATACAAGCATGATGGCTGGGAGGGTAGTACCGATACCGGATGGAAGATTACAGTTCCGTGTTGTATGATTAAGCCGATGCGAGACGCATCTCATTATTTTTCGTAAAGAAATGTGTAGAGAGAAGAGACCATGAACCAACCGCGTGTATATAAAAATTCTGCCGCTTCATTGAGCTTGATCGTTTTGTTTTTTATAGCTTTTTTGGTCCCAGTCCTCTTTGGGCTGGGTTCAGATTCGGTCACGATCATTCTGCCCATTATTGGCTTCGTCCTGTTCATATTTGCAGTGCTCTTCCTGGCACATTCATCCAAAGTGATTCTCTCGGATGACGAGATTACGGTGCAAAATTTGCTCGGCTCAAAAACCCTGCGTTGGACGGAAGTCCACCGTGTTTCGGGGAGAGGCAGTGGCATCAAACTCCATAACTTCGACGAGG
>JAHDWC010000016.1 GCA_023382575.1 Anaerolineales bacterium | reverse complement strand
GGCGCGCTGTGCGGCTTGCGCGGCAAGAGCGGCTTCGAGCGTCTGGTCATATTTGGTTTGAGCGGATGCGAGGGCAGCGTTGGCAGAATCCACTGCGGCGGAGGCAACAGCTCGTTGGGCAGTCAGTAGGCTCGGGTCCAGACGAAGAAGCGGATCGTTTTCAGAAACCGATTGACCTTCATCAACGAGGACTTCGGTCACCTTTCCAGCAAGTTCCGGCGCGACGTTGACTTGAACAGCTTCGATGGCACCTGAAGCCGTCAGAGCGGTTTCATCCGCGCCTGTAGTTTGAGTGACGATAAAGTAAATGCTTACAGCAACGAGCAAAAGCAAGATGATAATGGCGGGGATGGGTGGACGTTTGTGATTCATGGAAATCTCCTTGAAAAATTAATCGAGGCGTTTGCGGAAGCGAAGCGCGGCGGCGGTCATGATGCCAACAGCAAAAAGCGTCATTGCAATGACATCGAATTGGATCATGTCGAGACCGACACCCTTAAGTAGCAGCGCACGAATGATGACGAGGTAATAACGTAAAGGCATGAGATATGAAAGCCATTGCAACACTTTGGGCATGGCTTCGAGCGGGAAGAAAAAACCGGAGAGAAAGATGCTCGGCAAAAGCGTCATCCACACCGTAAGCATGGCTTCCTGCTGTGTGTTGGCAATGGTGGATGCAAACAGACCGATTCCCAAACCTGTGACGAGAAATACACTGGAGAGTAAAAGGATCAAACCCAAGTCACCGCGGATGGGCATGCCAAACCACCAATGTCCCACTGCCAGCACTTCGATGGTGTTGAAAAAGCCGAGGATGACATACGGCATCAGCTTACCCACGATCAATTCCCATGGGCGGATAGGCGTGACGATCAACTGCTCGATCGTTCCGCGCTCGCGTTCACGCACAACCGACGTAGCCGTGAGGATGGCGGCAATGGCATAGAGGATCATGCCGATCACACCGGGGATCATAAAGTGGGCACTGATCATGTCGGGGTTGTACCAAACCGTAGTGCGAACTTCCACTGGCGGCTGTACGCGGATATTTGAACCCGTCCGCAAAAATTTCTCGGTGAGAATCTCAGTCGAATGCATCTGGCTGATAAGCTGCGCCGCCGAAAGTGCAGTGGATGCGCTGGTTGGGTCGGAGCCATCGAGAATGAAAGCGACTTGGGCATCTCCATCATGGACGCGTTGAGCATAATCCGGTGGGATAATGACCGCCGCGCGCGCCTCACCACGTGAGATGAGATCTTCTATTTCTGATTCTGAATCCACGCTGAAAGCAATGCGAAAGTAGTCCGCGGCGCGGTAGGCATCCAGCAGAGAGCGCGATTCCACACTACGGCTTCGATCTAAAACTGCCAGCGGGATATTGCGGACATCGTTCGTAGCGGAATATCCCAGCAAAAACAACTGCATGATCGGGATGACAAGGATCATCACCAACGTGCGTACATCCCTGAATATCTGTAAAAATTCCTTACGGATGATGGAAGTCAATCGTGAGTTCATACAGACTCCTTAAGAACACCATGCAGATAGATATCTGTATAAGCTGTGGCGGCGTCCTTCGGCATCAGTTTTCCGATCACAGATTTGGAGACGAGCATGTCCGTAATAAAGTAGGAGATGATCATGCCGAAGAACGAACGCATGAGCAAGGCGGGGTTGGTCACGCGCAAATCCTTTCGTCCTTTAATGATCCGCTCAAATACCGGCAACACTTTGGGGGCGATCTCAGAGAGCATCAATGCGCCATGTTTGCCGTTGAATTCCACAAATTCAATGAACATCAATTTCATGTAAATGGGTTCCGACCCAATTTCCTTAAGCGTGATCTTGACCGCATTCTGCAAAAAATCTTCCATGGTCTCCCCTTCCGCTTCAAGGACTAACGGTAGAATTTTCTTGTAAGGATGTTTGTCCAAGACGATGGCTTCGAAGATCTCTTCCTTGCTGGCGAAATGATTGTAGATGCCACCCAGCGCCAAGCCTGCCTGTTCGGCGATCTGCCGCATGGAGGTGGCGTGATAGCCCTGTTTCAGGAATAGCTCGATGGCGGCATCTTCAATAGCCAGCCTTGTGATCTCACCTTTGGTGGGCATGTCTTTTGATTTTTGGGACATAAATTTCGGCTCCATAAAAATGAACGAACGTTCGTTTTTATTTTACCCGGTCATTCTATTCTGTGTCAAGACTACGAATCCACTCCCCCATATGCAACAAAAGGGATTGACTTGCGTATAAGTGTATAATCCAGAAAATGTTTGGACAAGAAGGGATGCCACATGGCAGGATTATCTTTGATTGAGATCATCTACTGGGTGTTTACCATCATCGGCGGGACGTTATTCGTCCTGCGAACTTTAATGATGTTCGTAGGTGGACATTTTAGCGATGATGCCCTCGATGCCGCACTCGATGCAGGTGATGTCTCCAGTGATCACAGCACCGATGGTGACGCGAGTTTCAAGTTACTCTCGCTGCAAGGGCTGACTTCATTTTTCATGATGTTCGGGTTGGTGGGATTGGCACTGCTCAGAACGAATCTTCCAGCCATGGTCAGTGTGATCGGTGGGACGATAGCGGGACTCGCTTCATTCTGGGTGCTGAGCTTGATCTTTGCGCAGATGAAACGCCTCCAGAGTGAGGGTACTATCCATGTGCAAAACGCTGTCGGCGCGGAAGGAAGCGTTTATCTGACCATTCCCAAAAATGGCACTGGACAGGTCCAGATCGTGACGCAGGGTGCGCTCAAAATCTTCGATGCGATTTCCAAGGATAAGCTTTTGCTTGCCACGGGAGATAAGATCCGCGTGGTGGGTGTGGACGGTAATACACTTGTTGTCGAAAAGGTCAAATAATCAATTTAGTCTTTGGAGGATGATATGAACGCTGCAGGTTTTGGCATCTTTGCCGTGATCGCTTTCGTGGTGTTGGTGTTTTTCACGATCGTCTTCATGGCAAGCCGCTACAAACGTTGTCCGTCGGATAAAGTTTTGGTCATCTATGGGCGCGTTGAAAAGGGACGTTCGAGCAAGACCATGCATGGTGGTGGTGCTTTCGTCTGGCCGTTGATTCAGGATTATGCGTATCTGAGCCTGACTCCGATCACGATCAGCATTCCATTGGAAAATGCGTTGTCACTGCAAAATATCCGCATCAATGTGCCGAGCACGTTTACAGTGGGTGTCAGCACAGTTCCCGAGATCATGAGCAATGCCGCGGAAAGAATCCTGCGGTTGCCGCAAAATGTCATCGAGGAAATGGCGAAGGAAATCATCTTCGGTCAACTGCGTTTGACCGTCGCATCGTTGACCATCGAGCAGATCAACCAGGATCGTGAAAGCTTCCTCGAAGCGATCCGCCGCAATGTGGAACCCGAATTGAACAAGATCGGGTTGCAGCTTATTAACGTCAACATCACAGACATCACAGACGCTTCCGACTATATCGCCAGCATCGGTAAAAAGGCTGCGGCAGAAGCCATCAACCAGGCGAAAGTGGACGTTGCTGAACAGTCCAAGCTGGGTGCCATCGGTGAAGCTAACGCTGTCCGCGAGCAGGAAGTGAAAGTTGCGGAGGCAATGGCAGAAGCCGAGATCGGACGCAAAACCGCAGATGCCAACCAACGTCAACGTGTTCAGGAGCAGGAAGCGGCGGCGGTGCAAGGCGAAAACAATGCGAACGCCAACATCGCTCGTTACAATGCTGATCTGGAGATCCAACGCGCAAAAGCCGCCGCGGACTCAGAAAAGGGTAAGAAGACCGCTGAAGCCGATCAACGCATCTTCGTGCAGGAACAGGAAGCCAGTGCCGTCAAAGGCGAGAACACTTCCAAAGCCAATATCGCGGACTATAACGCCGAGCTTGAAGTCAAGCGCGCGGCTGCGTTGAAGCAAGCGGAAGTCGCCAAATACGAGGCGCAAGTCTCTATTCAACAGGCGCTTTACAAAGCCGAACAGGAACGCTTGCGAGCGGAGGAAGTGGTTCGTCAGGAAATTGAGAAGAACAAGATCGAGATCGCTGCCGAGGCAGAAGCGGAACGTGTCCGCCGTGAAGCCAAAGGTGTGGCGGATGGAATCCTCGTCAAGTACCAGGCAGAAGCGGAAGGTACGCGTCAACTGTTACAAGCAAAGGCGGAAGGGTATCGCCAATTGGTCGAAAGCGTCGGAGGTGACCCGCAAGCGGCTTCTACATTATTGATGATCGAGAAGCTGGAAGAGTTGGTCTCCCGCCAGGTGGAAGCCATCAGCAACCTCAAGATCGACAAGATCACCGTCTGGGATTCGGGTGGCAATGGCAACGGATCATCCACGTCCAACTTCATCGCCAATCTCTTCAAGAGTCTGCCTCCATTGCAGGATATTTCTGAAATGGCGGGCGTCCAGTTGCCTGAATATCTCGGCAAGGTCAAAGGGCAGAACGTGCAGCCGATCGAGCCCACAAAGCCAGCGGACCAGCCGCCAGCCCAACCGACCTCCCCTGCTTAGTGTTTGAATCAAAAACAAGCCCACCAAATGGTGGGCTTGTTCGTTAGTACAGATTTACTCGCCTGCGCCGGCTTGATTGCTGAGGTAATTTTCCAGACCCATCTGCTCGATCTGGGTGCGCTGTTTCTTCGCCCAATCGTGGTGCCCCTCCTCCATCTTGAGGATGGTCGTCAGCAAATCCGCGGTAGATTGGTCACTGACTTCACCAGCCAGTTGGATGCCTGCATTGTAGGCGCGGATCGCGTCCAACTCGGCGTTTTCGTCGTTGGTGAACATCTCCAACACCGATTTACCGATCTTCATCTCGTTGAGTTTGGAAACGATCGGCATCCCTTCCAGGAAGAGAATGCGGCTGATCAGCCACTCGGCATGATGCATCTCGTCGATGGCTTGCTTCTCGATTTGTTTGTGCAGTTTCTCGTACCCCCAATTCGAGCACATTTCAGAATGCACCATCAACTGGCTGATGGCGGTCAGTTCGTCCGCCAGAAGGTCGTTGAGCGTCTTTAGTAATTTGGCATCGCCTTTCATAGTAGCTCCTTTTTTATTCTGAAAACTTGGTGTCCAAGATCGGTTTCTATTTTTATTGTAACACTTTGAAAAGATATTGCAGCCATGCAATTCGTCATTACAAAATCGGATGAGCATCCGCTGACAAGGGTAGGCGGCATTCCCCAAAATTAGCTCCCGTTAGACCAATAAGGTAAAATCCTGCCATGCTCTCCCCTCTTGAACAAGACATCAGAAAAAATCTGAAACACAATGTAACCGTCGGCTTATGGGATGGAAGTCTGTTTGGCGTGGCGCTTGGCTTTGCCTCGTTCGGAACCATCCTGCCCCTCTTCGTCGCCACCATGACAGACTCCGCCATGCTGATCGGTCTGGTCCCTGCCATCCATTCGGCAGGCTGGCTCTTCCCACAGCTTTTTACCGCCAGCTATGTTGCCCGTCTGCGCACATACAAACGTACCGTCCTGTTGATGACCATCCACGAACGTGCCCCATTTTTGGGATTCGCTTTCGTCGCCCTGCTCATTCCCTTTGTTGGGCTACAAGTAGGCTTGGTCCTCACCTTTCTTTTGCTCACCTGGCAGGGATTGGGCGGCGGCTTCACTGCCAATGCCTGGGTTTCGATGATCTCAAAGATCATTCCGCCCGATTCACGTGGCACCTTCTTTGGGATGCAAGCCGGGCTGGCCAATCTCTTCATCAGCATTTCAGCAATCGGCGCAGGATATTTATTGGACTCTTTAGCGCCTCCGTGGGACTTTGCGGTTTGTTTCTTCATTGCAAGCATCTTCTTTACCTTATCCTGGTTTGCCCTGGCGTCCACGCATGAACCCGAAGATACGGAAAAAATCATCCCTGAAGAAAAAACTCACTTTTGGGATGACGCCCAAAAGGTGTTGCGACGCGATAAAAATTTCAATTGGTTCTTGAGTGCCCGCATCCTCTCGCAGTTCGCCACGATGGGCTTCTCGTTCTATATCATCTATGCGTTGCGTGAGTTCAACATGACCGAAGTGGTGGCAGGGTATCTCACCGCCACGTTGACGATTTCACAGACGATCTCCAACATTGGCATGGGCTGGATCGGCGACCGCATCGGTCATCGCGCCATGCTTATTTTGGGTGCAACTGCGGCGTTCCTTTCTGCTTTGCTGGCATGGAACGCGACTTCCATTGCATGGTTCTATCCCATCTTCGTTTTGACAGGCATGGCAAACGTTTCGCTTTGGACGATCAGCATGACGATGACCGTGGACTTTGGCAGCGCGGATGACCGTCCCATTTACATTGGGCTTGCACAAACACTCACCGCCCCCGCCACCATCATCGCCCCCATCATCGGCGGTTGGATCGCAGACAGCGCAGGCTTCGTCCCTACATTCACCATTTCAACTGTTCTTTCATTGGTCATGATTGGCATCTTGATTTTCCTCGTCAAAGACCCGCGAAAACATCAAGCCATCGAAAGCAAACCATAGTCGTATCACCAAGGAGTTTTCATGTCGCTCATTCAAGAAAAAGTCGATCAAGCCATTCAAATTCTCAAAGAGCAGAACATCGATCTCTGGCTCACCTTTGTCCGCGAAACCAGCGGCGTACGCGACCCCATACTCGATTTTCTCATCGGCGATAACGACCTGACCTGGCCGTCTGCGCTCATCCTCACCAAAAAAGGTGACAAGATCGCCATCGCGGGTAATCTCGAAAAAGAAGCTCTCGAACGGATGAATGTCTTCAGCGAGATCATTGGATATGACACCGCCGTGAGCATCGTCTTGCGCGAGACGATCAACCGCCTCAACCCCGACTGGATAGCGATAAACACATCCAAGAACAATGTCCACGCTGACGGTTTGACTCATTCCATGTACCAATTCCTGATCGAATATTTGAGCGGCACACCCTACGTGGATCGGCTCATCAGCGCAGAACCGGTCATCAATGCCATGCGCGGACGCAAAACGAACGCCGAACTCGCCTGCATTCAAAGAGCCGTTAAGATCACCGAAGAAATCTATCAGAAAACCTTTGACTTCATCAAAGTCGGCATGACCGAGATCGAAGTAGCAGATTATATGCACGCGCTGATGAAGGAATATGGCGTCGGTTTTGCATGGCCGCGTGAGAATAATCCTGCTGTCAACTCAGGACCAAACAAAGTCGTCGGGCACAATGGACCCAGTGAGATCAAGATCGAGCGCGGCCACGTCATTCACTTCGACTTTGGGGTGAAATTCGAAGGCTACTGCTCCGACATTCAACGTGTGGCATACGTTTTACGCGAAGGCGAGACCGAGGCTCCCATCGAAGTGCAGCGCGGATTCATCACCATCCGCACGGCGATCGAAAAGTCACGCGAAGCGATGAAAACCGGCGTGACGGGCAATTCGGTCGATACCATCGCGCGCGAGATCGTGACTGATTCCGGCTATCCTGAATACAAGTACGCGCTTGGTCACCAGTTGGGGCGTGTCGCCCACGATGGTGGCGCATTGCTTGGTCCGTTGTGGGAGAAATATGGCGATTCGCCCAATCAACTTTTGGAAGTTGGGCAAGTCTATACGCTTGAACCCGGTTTGGCAGTTCCCAATTACGGCTACATCGGTTTGGAAGAAGATGTCGTCCTGACCGAAGAAGGCGCGTTGTACATTGGTGAGCCACAAAGAGAGATTGTGCTTCTTGGGCGATAGTCCACCGACCATGGACGATGGAAATGACGGCTGGTAGTCTATCGTCCATGGTCTTTTACACAGAATCAGCTTTCAAAGTAGTAAAAAGTTCATAAACTCGAAGCAACTCAAATCCAAAAGAGGAGGCGGATTATCCTATTTCCCGCATGACCTCCATCACTGGCTTGTCTGACATCCAATGTTATACTTTTCTTTGTGAAATTAATCACCAAAAGGAATGAACATGACCCAAGAAGATCCCAGAATTTTGGAATTGCGGCGAGTCCGCGCGAAGGCGAAGGAAGGGGGCGGCGAGGAACGTAACGCGAAGCAGCGCGCCAAAGGAAAGCATACGGCGCGTGAACGAGTTGAGATGCTGCTTGACCCAGGCACATTCAATGAGATCGAACCGTTCATCACACACCAAGGCGATGAACTGGGACTGCTAAAAGAAAAGTTTTATGGAGATGGGGTAATCACAGGCTACGGTCAGATCAACGGGCGGACGGTATATCTATACTCACAAGATTTCACAATTTATGGCGGCACATTGAGCGAGATGCAAAGCCACAAGATTTGTCGTGTGATGGATTTGGCTGTCCGCAATGGCGTGCCATTTATTTCGTTGATCGACTCAGGCGGGGCGCGCATTCAGGAAGGCGTGCGCTCGATGGGCGGCTATGCAGAAATCTTCCGACGCAACGCGCAATATTCCGGTGTGGTTCCGCAGATCAGCATCATGCTCGGACCCTGCGCGGGCGGCGCGGCGTACTCCCCTGCCCTCACCGATCTGGTCATCATGGTCGAGAAGCAATCCTTCATGTTCCTGACCGGACCGGAAGTCATCAAAGCTGTGACAGGTGAAGTGATCGATGCTGAATCGCTGGGCGGCGCGGCCGTGCATAACGCAGTCAGCGGGGTGGCGCATCTGAGCGTCAAGAGCGAAGCGGATGCATTGGAGATGGCGCGCAAGTTCCTTTCGTATTTGCCGTCGAACAATGTGGAAAATCCGCCATTTGCCCAGCCGTCCGATGAACTCACGCGCATGGACGAAGACCTCAACCATATCATCCCGCTCGAAGCGAATGAGCCGTATGTAATGCATCAGGTCATTGAGAAGATCGTGGACAGTGGCACCTTCCTTGAATTGCAGCCTGATTGGGCGAGGAATGCCATTGTCGGTTTGGCGCGCATCGGCGGACACAGCGTAGGCATCGTTTCCCAGGAACCATCCATCATGGCGGGTGTGATCGACATCGACGCCGCCGACAAGATGACACGCTTCGTCCGTATGTGTGACTGCTTCAACATTCCGCTGGTCACCTTCGTCGATTCGCCCGGCTTCCTGCCCGGCATTGCACAGGAACATGGCGGCATCATCCGTCATGGCGCGAAGTTGCTGTACGCTTACTCCGAAGCCACTGTGCCAAAAATTTGTATCATCACTCGCAAAGCCTATGGCGGCGCGTACGTGGTCATGTCCAGCAAGTATCTCGGCACCGATGTCACCTACGCGTGGCCGTCCGCTGAAATTGCCGTGCTCGGCGCAGAAGGTGCAGCCAACATCCTTTACAAGAAACAGATCGATGCAGCCGCCGACCCTGCCGTTGAACGCAAACGCCTCGCAGACGAATATCGCGACAAGTTCAACAACCCATACTATTCCGCCTCCACCGGCTATGTCGATGACATCATCGAGCCGCGCGAGTCACGACCGAAAGTTATTGCGGCGTTATCTGCCCTGCGTGACAAATTCGCGCCTGCTCCGCCGCGCAAACATGGCAACATCCCGGTGTAAGCCATGAGCGACCTCACCCTCTCTCTTCAAATCACCGCGCTTGGCATGGGACTCGTCTTCGGCGCAATTCTATTGCTGTGGCTGATGATGATCGTCTTAACGGCGCTGACTACCGAAAAAGAATCACCGGCAGAAGAACAGCCCGCGTCAGCCTCCGCCGAAGTTGTTTCAACACCCCAGGCAGATTCCAAACTGCAAGTGGCGCTGATGGCTGTCGCATTGGCGCTGGCTGAGCAGGAAACCACATCCGCGCGCCCGCTGACAGAACCGCCCACTGCCATCGTCTCGGCGTGGCAATTGGGCATGCGCACCAGGCAAATGTCGGAAAAAGGACATAGCGGAAGGCATCGATAAACATGAAATACAAACTCACTGTCAATAACCAACCATACGAAGTGGAAATCGAAAATATCAACGCGCGCCCCATCGTGGTCAGCGTGGATGGACAACGGTTTGAGATTCAGCCCGAAGCGGCGAATCAACCTGAAGTCCGGAAAGAAGCGAGCGAAAAGAAGGAAGTCAAGGAGTATCGTCCCGCCCCTGCTCCAAGCACAGTCCCTCCGGTTCACCCAGCCTTGAGTGGCAACACGATGACCGCGCCCCTGCCAGGGACGGTTGTCAGCATCTTCGTCAAGCCGGGTGAAAAAGTGGAAGCCGGACAGGTGGTGCTGGTGATCGAAGCGATGAAGATGAAGAACAGCATCCGCTCGGTGTACAGCGGCACCATCGCGGAGGTGTTGGTGGAACTTGGTCAGAGCGTGGCGCACAAACAGGCATTGATCAAATTCGCCGATGTGGGTGAAGCGTCATGGATGTAGCCGCGTTACTCCCCGAATTATTGAAAGGGCTGGCAAACTTCACGATTGGCAACGGCGTGATGATCTTTGCTGCGCTGGTCTTGATCTATCTGGCTGTGTTCAAAGAGATCGAGCCGGTATTGCTTTTGCCCATCGGTTTCGGATGTATGCTGGCGAATATTCCACTGGCGGGTATGACCGCCGTGGAAGGCATGATGGGCGTGTTGTACAACGCAGGCATCAAAACAGAATTGTTCCCGCTGTTGATCTTTATCGGCGTCGGTGCGATGATCGACTTTTCGCCGCTGCTGGCTCAACCGCGCATGGTGTTGCTCGGCGCGGCAGGACAGTTTGGCATCTTTGGCACGTTGATGCTGGCAATTGCGCTGGGCTTCCCTTTGAACGAAGCCGCATCCATTGGCGTGATCGGCGCGATTGATGGACCAACTTCCATTTTCGTAGCAACCAAACTCGCGCCCGAATTGCTCGCACCGATCGCGGTGGCGGCGTACTCGTATATGAGTCTGATCCCCATCATCCAGCCGCCGTTGATGCGTTTGCTCACCACCAAAAAAGAACGCATGATTCCGATGGAATATGCGCCCAAGCCCATCTCCAAGCGGACGCTGATCTTCTTTCCCGTGGTGTTAACACTTGTCGTCGGCTTGCTCGTGCCCGAAGCGACTCCGCTTATTTCCATGCTGATGCTTGGAAACCTGCTCAAAGTGACGGGCGTGGTAGATCGCTTGAGCAATGCCGCGCAAAATGAGATCATCAACATCTCCACACTGTTCCTTGGTCTCGCCATTGGTGCGACGATGAGTGCAGATGCCTTCCTCAATTGGGATACGGGCAAGATCATGATCCTCGGTTTGTTTGCGTTCGCGCTCGATACCGTGGCAGGACTGCTCTTCGGCAAGTTGATGTCCGCGATGACAGGCGGTAAGGTCAACCCGCTGATTGGCGCGGCAGGCATCTCTGCCTTCCCAATGGCGGGACGCCTGGCAGCCAAGACCGCCAACGACGAAGACCCGGACAACTTCATCCTGATGCACGCCATGGGAGCGAATACAGCCGGTCAGTTGGGAAGCGTGATCGCAGGTGGAATTCTGCTGGCAGTGGTCAGCAAGATATTAGGGCTGTAAAAAAATAAAAGGGCGACCCGACGGGTCGCCCTTTCGTTTTAATTTTCTATCGCACGCGGCTTGCGGAATTTTTCCAACAGCCTCGTCACCATCATCCCGCCAGGAACAGCCAAAATGAAAGAGAGAAGCGCGGTCACAACCAAGCCAACCAGCGCCACAATCCCAATCCAACCAAAGGCATAACCGATCGGGTCTTCTTTCACAACTTCCCCATTCGCATCCACACAATGCAACTCATAGGCCGTGGATGGGATCGGATTGCCAAATTCATCTGTGGAAGTCGTCGCGTACGAATAACTTTCAGGCGTGGAATTTTCAGGGCAGATGAACCCTCCCATGGTTTGAATCGCAAAATCGCTGAACGATGTAACACTTCCCACTACAAAAGCAATCGGCATGATGCATGTCCCGATCAAGGTCAACAACACAAACCAGATCAAGCACCCCGAGAGCGTGGTCGTTTTTGCTTTACTCATAAAATCTCCTTGGCTATGTTGCATTATAGTTCTCTGAGAGATGACAAAAATCACCCCTTGGTACTGCGAGATTGTGCGCTATAATAAATTTGTCTGACAAATTGTTCAAGGAGATACATTCCCATGACCACGATTGACCTGACCATCCATAAAGACCGGCGCGCGCGTGCCATCCAACGCGCAAAAGAACGCAACATCATCATCCCCACCTATGCCCAAATGAAAGACCCCTCGAAAATTCCCGCCAAGATCAAAGAGGAATTAAAAGGCATCGGATTATGGGATATTCATCCTCGCAACCTTTTCCGCATCAACTGGCACAATCAAGCCATCGCATCCGGCGGGACCTATAGTGGAGTCAATTTCATCGAGCTGCCCTCCTCGCTGACAGGAGTCAAAGCCCGCATCATCGCACTCGTTGGCAAGTGGTTCCCCACTGGCGCACATAAAGTCGGTGCGGCATTTTCGTGCCTCGTGCCGCGACTCGTCACCGGTCAATTCGACCCGACTACGCAGAAAGCCGTCTGGCCGTCCACTGGGAATTACTGTCGCGGCGGCGCATATGACTCCGCTTTGCTGGCGTGTGAATCCATCGCCATCCTGCCCGAAGGCATGTCGAAGGAACGTTTTGAATGGCTTGCCAAGGTCGCAGGCGAAACCATCAAAACCCCCGGCTCTGAATCCAACGTAAAAGAAATTTTCGACAAATGCTGGGATCTGCGCAACTCCGGTCAGGACTTGATGATCTTCGACCAGTTCCAGGAATTCGGCAACTACCTTTGGCACTACGAGATCACCGGTCACGCCATGGAAGAAGTCTTGAAGCAAGTCGCAGGCAAACATGGACGGTATCGCGGCATGGCTTCCGCCACCGGCTCAGCTGGGACGATTGCCAGCGGCGACTACATGAAGCAACTCTTCCCCGAAAGCAAGATCGTCGCCAGCGAGGCATTGCAATGCCCGACCCTGCTCGAAAACGGATTCGGTGCACATCGCATCGAAGGCATCGGCGACAAACACGTCCCCTGGGTGCATAATGTCAAGAACACCGATATGGTTGTGGCAATTGACGATAATGCCGTGGTCAATATCTCCCGTCTGTTCAATGAGGAAAATGGCAAGGCTTATCTCGTCAGGCAAGGCGTCTCAGAAGAAGTTGTCAGCAAGCTGGACTTGCTCGGCTTCTCCGGCATCTCCAATGTCCTCTCTGCCATCAAAGCCGCCAAATACTACGAGATGGACGAGAACGACATCATGTTCACCATGCTGACCGACTCGATGGAACTCTATCGCTCGCGTCTACACGAGATGCATCAGGAATTTGGCGAGTACACTGAAGCCAACGCCGCCGCAGACTTTGCCCGCTACCTGCACGGACAGTCCACAGATAACCTGCTCGAACTGCGCTACACCGACCGTCGCCGCGTGCATAATCTCAAGTACTACACCTGGGTCGAGCAGCAAGGCAAAACTTATGATGAAATTCAGGCACAGTGGTACCAGCCCGATTACTGGACCAGCGTCCAGAAACAGGCCGATGAAATTGACGAATTGATTGTCGAATTTAACAAAGAAGTTGGGTTGTTATAGTTTTGTAGAGGCGGGATGATCCCGCCTCTACTTTATAATGGAGACATGCTTTCCCCTTCCTCCCTCGTCCTCGTCTGTCTATTGCCGACGCCGCGAGATTTGGAAATTGCGCGGCTGTTGGGATGGTATCGCATCCCGCTGCGGACCGCGCCGAAAGTTGTCGCCGTGGATTATCTCGCGTTTTACCAACCCGCTTCCTTCGGCGAAAGAGGCGGACAGATCGAATTCATCGCCCCGGTGCAGGGACATGAGTTAACTACACGTGGAGAACTACTCAAGGACGAGGCGGATCATCCACGCGCAAAGGAAGAGTATTACAAGCTTCAGTTGGGCGCGCTGGAAAAGTTGAAGACGCCCATCCGAACCGATAAGTGGAAACGGCTGACCTTTCTATATTCCACGGGCGAGTATTTGCTCAACGCCAGGACGTTGAACGATCTGGTGGTGGAAGGTGAGGAACGTCAACTGCTCTGGAAAAATCTGCGCGAACGTGCGGAAAATGAGCAACTATACAAAACCGACCTGCCAGAAGCAGATATTCCGCCTGAAATCCTGATAGTTTTGTTAGGTATCAAGGAACTGCAAGAGGACTATAATACTCTGGATAGCTCCTAAGCGTCCTTGCCCGCCTTTGCCAGAAGTGATACACTTTAAGAAATGCCTGCGGATCTTTTATTCGTCACCCCGTCCTCCAGCCTCGGCGATACCGTAAAACGCTCGCTGGATGAGACAAATTTCTACCGAGTCCATGTTGTCAACAACAAGGCCTCTGCTGTGGTGCGAGCAGATGAAATCGGTGTCCCGCTGGCAATGTTGGATTTTGCGCTCGATGAAGATTGGGTCCTTGAGATTGGTGTTGCGCTGCGCACAGTCAGCCCGACCATCAATCTCATTATTTTATGTGATGACCAGGACGTGGTCCCTGCGTTCGATGCGCTGCGTCCCTGGATCCTTGTTCGCAAGCCGTTCAGAATGGCAGACTTTATGACCGCGATCAGTCAACCGCAACCTCAGCCCGTCCAAGAGCAGGCGCCCCAGCCATCCAACACTATGTTGACGATGCCGTGGCTCAATGATGCGAACAAAGCCGCACAACACCTCACCCGTCTCACATTGGAATCTTCAGCGCAAGCCGCACTCATCACCCGCAAGAACGATCTGTGGGCCTACGCGGGCGGTCTTTCGCAAAATGCTGCCAAGGAAGTAGCGCAAACTGTCACCCGCAACTGGGATGGACAAAAAGGCTCGGACTTGCTGCGCTTCATCCGATTGGAAAGCACCAAAGCCGAGCACATGCTTTACGCCACGCGCCTCACATCCGACACGGTGCTGGCTCTGGTCTTCGATGCGGAGACTCCCTTCAGCACCATCCGCACACAAGCGAGTCAACTGCTGAGCGATTTTGGCAATGACCGTCCCGAGTACAGACCATCTCCTCAGCCGATAAGTCGTGACGTCCCAGCGGAAATGGACGAGAGTGAACCACTGAACATTCCGCCCATTTCGAATATTCTGTCCGACATCCCTGCACCCAATCCCGAGCCCCTTACCTCTCATGAATTCAGGCTTCCCCATCGGGAAGAAGAGCCCTTTGACCCGAATCAGACGCGCGTCTCTGAATCGCTTTCGAACGCTTCGGTCTTCAGCCGGGAACCTTCGCCCGCTGTAAGAAGGAATCAACCCCAGCCCGCAGCGACGAATCAATCTCAGAATCTGGTCGACACAAAAAGTCAGCCGCGAAGCGAGGCGCAATCGGTCTTTGAAGGCGTGGAAGTGACCGCGCCATCGCGTCCAAAGCCGCGCCCTGAAACTCCCATCGCGCGCCCGCAACCCGGTGAACATGATGTGACACGCGAAAGCCCTTCCACCGAGGCGGCGCGGAAATTGGTCGTCGAGCCGGTGTCGGCGGGGCTGTATCACCTGACCTATGCCTGCCTGCTCGTGCCGCGTTTTTCGTCGCATTACATCACGGGCGATCTCTCAGATCGGTTGAGCGAATGGCTGCCCAACATTTGTATTGCCTTCGGCTGGCGGTTGGAATTTCTGGCTGTGCGCCCCGAATATTTGCAGTGGGTTGTGAATGTGCAGCCGAGCACTTCTCCCGGTTATCTGATGCGCATCATGCGTCAGCAAACTTCGGAGAAAATCTTTGCGGATTTTCCGCGCATGAAAAAAGAGAATCCTTCCGGCGATTTTTGGGCGCCTGGGTATCTCATCATGGGCGGTTCGCAGCCGCATCCGCCGCAACTGGTGCGAGATTACATCCGCCAGACGCGCACACGACAAGGACAGGAACCCCCACCTCCCTTGAAAAACTAAGCCAAAGACCTGACAAGACATCTTGTCAGGTCTTTTTTGAACTTCAAATCTGAAACAAAAGTTCTAAAATACGAAACGCGGGGTATAATTTCTTCCACGCTTAATTCAAACAAACTATCACTGGATATTCGACATGCCCCCTACCCTTTATCTCATTGACGGACACGCGCTCGCTTACCGAATGTACTTCGCCCTCACCGCTGGCGGAAGTTCACAACGTTGGATAAATTCCAAGGGCGAGCCAACAGCTGGCATTTACGGTTTTGCGCGCGAGCTCATCCGCGTGATGGAACAGGAAAAGCCCGAATACCTCGCTGTGGCTTTTGATGTAGGCAAAACCTTCCGCGATGACATCTTCCCGGAGTACAAAGGGACGCGCGAAAAAATGCCCGATGACCTGCGTCCGCAGATCGAGCGCATCCGCGAGATGGTGGACATGTTCAACATTCCGCGCCTCGAAATGGACGGTTACGAAGCCGATGATGTGCTCGGCTCGGTGGCAAAGATCGCCGCTGAACAAGGTTTGGGCGTGAAGATCATCACCGGCGACAGGGATCTGTTGCAATTGGTCAACGAGCGCACGGCGGTCTATCTCGCGGGTGATGACCAAACCTACATCACCGATGCGGACGTGATCAAAAAACTGGGTGTGCATCCCAATCAGGTCGTGGACTACAAAGCCATCGTCGGCGATACCTCCGATAACATCCCCGGCGTGAAGGGTGTGGGCGAAAAAACCGCAATTGCCCTGCTCGACAAGTTTGGCACACTGGACGCCATCTATGAAAATCTTGAACAAGTGGAGAATCGCTGGCGCGGCAAGTTTGAGGCGAGCAAGGAAACTGCCTACATGAGCCGCGACCTGGCACGCATCGAAACCAACCTCAAGATCAAATTCGATTTTGAACATGCCAAGGTCGCGCCATTCGATGGCTCAAAACTCGAAGCCTTCTTCAAAGAGATGGAATTCAAAACACTGGTGACCAAGGTGCCAGCCATCAGCGGCAGTGCGCCCGCAGCGGAGTCCGCGCCAGCGCCGACGGTGAAAGCAAGCAAAACCAAAAGCGGACAGATGAGCATGTTTGCCAACGAACCGCAACCCATCGTCGCGGAGATCAAGCCTGCTTCCATTGAGGTGGTCATCGTCGATTCGGAGGCGAAGTTGAACGCGCTTGTCAAGGAACTTGGCAGCGCCAAGGTCATCGCCTTCGATACCGAAACCACCGACACCGAAGAAATGAAAGCTGACCTCGTGGGCATTTCGCTGGCAGTGAAGGAAGGCACGGGGTATTACATCCCGGTTGGGCATACTTCGGGGAATAACCTGCCGCTGAAAAAGGTCATTGATGCGCTCACACCTGCGATGACGAATGCGAAGATCGGCAAAGTGGCGCACAATGCCAAGTACGATTACATCGTGCTGGCGCGGCATGGGCTGGTCATTTCGCCGTTGACCTTCGACACCATGCTGGCAGAGTTCATCGTGGACCCCTCCTCGCGCAACCTCGGCTTGAAGAATCTCGCCGCATATCGTTTGGGCGAAGAGATGACCCACATCGAAGAGTTGATCGGCAAAGGCAAGAAGCAGATCAGCATGGCAGATGTGGCTATCGAGTCTGTGGCGGGATACGCCGCCGCCGATGCCGAGACAACTTTGCGCCTGATGACGATCGAAGAAAAAGAACTCAAGCGCGTGAACGGGCAGAAAATTTTGGATGAGATCGACATGCCATTGACCGCCGTTCTGGCGGAAATGGAAATGACCGGCGCGTTGATCGACACTGAATTCTTCGGTGAGATGTCGAAGGATTTGGCAAAGCGTCTGGCAGAAATTGAAAAGGAAATTTTTGGACACGTCGGCAAGACGTTTAACATCAATTCGCCGCAGCAGCTTTCGGATGTACTCTTCAACCATCTGCGCCTCGAACCACCCGACAAGGGACGCAAAACAACCACGGGCTTTTACTCCACGTCAGCGGATGTGCTTGAAATGCTGCGTGGCAAACATCCCGTGTTGGATTTCATCCTCGAACACCGTGAACTGTCGAAGTTGAAGTCTACCTATGTAGATGCGCTTCCGGCGGCGTTGGATGCGAACACCGGAAGAGTCCACACCTCTTACAGTCAGATCGGAGCCGTGACGGGACGCTTATCCTCGAACAATCCGAATCTGCAAAATATCCCGATCCGCACCGAAACGGGGAGGCGAGTCCGCAATGGGTTTATCGCCGATAAAGGCAGCCTGCTGCTTTCAGTAGATTATTCGCAGATCGAGCTGCGCATTGTGGCCCACATGGCACAGGACGAAGCCATGCTGGCAGCCTTCCGCGCGGGTGAAGACATCCATGCTACGACGGCGGCGGCGGTGTATGATATTCCGCTCGAAAATGTGACCAAGGATATGCGCCGCCATGCCAAGGCGATCAATTTTGGGTTGATCTATGGCATGTCTGCATTCGGGCTGACGCGCACAACTGAGTTGACGCTTGCCGAGGCAGAGGATTTCGTCAAGGCATATTTCAAGAAGTTCCCCGGCATCAAAAAATATTTGGACGGGATTCGCCGTCAAGCGGCTGAGATCGGCTACGTGGAAACCCTACTCGGACGCAGGCGATACTTCCCTGCCTTGCAGGGCAAGCAAAACGTGCAGATGAAGAATCGGGAGGAGCGCGAAGCGATCAATGCGCCCATTCAAGGTACAGCGGCAGACATCATGAAGATCGCCATGCTCCAGATCCCATCCGCGCTTAAGTCGGCGGGACTCAACGCCAAGATGCTTTTACAGGTACATGATGAATTGGTGCTGGAAGTGCCGAAGAAGGAGATCGAAGCGACCGCCAGAGTGGTCCGCGAGACGATGGCATCCGCTTACCCGATGAGCATTCCGCTGGAGACAGAAGCACGCGCGGGCGTCAGTTGGGGCGAGATGAAGGTACTGGAAGGTTAGTAGTGTATCCATAAAACAGGAGTGGCAATTATGATTGACGGGAAAAAACTTGTTATGGATGTGATGGCTGCCCTTGCTGACGGAGATGATCGTCCATTTTTGGATGCGATGCACAATGACATGAAATGGACGTGGATGGGCTCCGGTGGATTGTCAAGGACCTTCGACGGGAAGGAATCCGTTCTGCATGAACTTTGGAAGTCGGTGAAGACCGACATTGCTCAACCGTTCAGAGTAACTGCAACCCTGATCCTGGCGGAAGGAGATCATGTTGTCGTGGAAGGCGTGGGAAATAATAAGACGCCAAACGGAAAGGAATATAATAATCGGTATTGCTGGGTCATGAAAATAAGTGGTGGAAAAATTGTGGAATTGAAAGAGTATATGGATACCGATCTGGTGCGAAGGACGTTCTCGTCAGAATAGATCGTCATCTTTGGGTAAAGACGTTGGAGGATAGGATGGACAGCGATTTGGAATTGATGACCCGGGAAGAATTAATGGCAGAGATTATCAAGCTCCGGCGGGGCATTCGGGAGCATCGCGATAGCAGCGGACATGAATTGTGTTGGTATCATCCTGACCTTTGGAATCTTCTCCCGGAAAAATTATCCCCGGAAATTCAAGTCCCGGAGTGGTCAAAATTCATGAATGGGTGCGTCCAATACAGGAAAAGTCTGGATGAACAAGCGCCAGATGCTACGCGAGTCAACATTGAATTCGACGGGTCAGAATAATCATTCACTCAGCAAAAGCCCTAAAACACTATAAACGGTTTCTCCAATTGGCAGGCAACTCATTTGATCTGACCGAAGTTCGCCTTTAATTCCCCGCGGCTCCATTTAGTCCATCTGCCTTCCTATTTAGTTCCCCCACGGTTCTGTTTAGTTTCCCTGCGGTTCCATTTAGTTCCCCCACGGTTCTGTTTAGTTTCCCTGCGGTTCCATTTAGTTCCCCTGCAGTTCCATTTAGTTCCCCTGCAGTTCCATTTAGTCCATCTGCCTTCCTATTTAGTTCCCCCACGGTTCCATTTAGTCCACCTGCCTTCCGGTTTAGTTCCCCTGCGGCTCCATTTAGTTTTCCTGCCCTCCGGTTTAGTTCCCCTACGGCTCCATTTAGTTCCCCCGCAGTTTCATGAGAAAGTACCTGCACGACAAAATAGCTTCAAATCCAAACATTTGAAGCCGTTTTCCATCCACTCAGCCAGTGACGCGGGAACTTTTCCATCTTGTAAACTCGCAATGACCTGTCTGCCTCAACCAAGGTTATAATTACATAATTGTTTTCATAGACCCGCTCACCCGAAAGTAAAATTGATAACACTATGCCCGGTAGAGACGACATCTTTCAAAAAGCAATGAACGAGGGACATTCCGCCGCCTGGGATCAGGAATGGGATAAAGCCATCCAGGCGTATCGCCGCGCCCTTCAAGAACTCCCCGACCATCCCAAAGCGCTCAGCAGCCTGGGGCTTGCCTTGTTCCAAACCGGTCACGTAGATGAGGCGCTGCAGATCTACCTGCGTGCCGCCAAGGTCTCGCCCGAGGACCCTGTCTCCACCGAGAAGGTGGCGCAGCTCTCCGAACGCATCGGCGACCTCAAAACTGCAATGGATGCCGCCATCCGCGCGGGCGATCTCTACCTGAAACAACGCGACACCGACAAAGCCCTCGAAAACTGGGTACATGTCACCAGCATCAACCCCGAGAACGCCATCGCCCACTCGCGCCTCGCACAAGTCCACGAACGGCTCGGGCACAAACAGCAAGCCGTCACCGAATACCTCGCGCTTGCCAGCATCATCCAACGCGCTGGCAACGCCGAAAAGACACTGGAGATGGTTGAGAAAGCCCGCTCCCTGCTGCCCGAAAGCCCCGAAGTCAAACAAGCGCAATCCTCCCTCAAGATGGGACAACTGCTCCCCAAGCCGATCCGCGGCAAAGGCGGGACGGGACCCATCCGCATGGCGCAGGTCAAACAGTTACAGCAGCCGCAAAAAGCCGCCTCAGGGCTGGACCCGATAGCGGAAGCCCGTCAGAAAGCGTTGACCCATCTGGCAGAGATGCTCTTCGAATACTCCGACGACAGTCCCGCCGCACAAGAACGACGCGGACTGGCTGCCATCATGAAAGGCACAGGCGGCGTCTCGCTCCAGCAATCAGAGCAAGCCAAGGTCATCCTGCACCTCGGTCAAGCCATTGATGCGCAATCGAAAGGCAACGACGCGCAAGCCGCAGAAGAAATGGAAGGCGCGTTGGAAGCAGGCTTTACCAATCCGGCTTTGTATTTCAACCTCGGCTACCTGCGTTACAAAGGTGACCGCATCGAAAGTGCCCAGCGGGTCTTACAAAATGCCGTCAAACACAATGACTATGCGCTAGGCACGCGCCTGCTGCTCGGACAGATGCTCTATACCAAGGGCAGTTACCACGAAGCCGCCATGGAATACCTCGAAGCCCTCAAGCTGGCCGACTCCATGTCCGCGCCTGCCGACCACGCAGATGACATCCGCCAGCAGTACGAACCCATCATCGAAACCTATCAAAACGAGACCGATCTCGCCGCGCTTCGCAAGGTGAGCGAGAACATCAAGACCCTGCTCATGCGCGCAGACTGGCGCGAACAGCTTTACAAGACCCGTGAGCAAATGCCAAAGATGGAAGGCAACCTGCCCTCCCCCATCGGCGAGGTGATCTTGCAGGCGCAGTCCAGCTCGGTGCTCGAGTCGATGAACCGCATCAATCAGTTGGCACGTATGGGCAGTCTGCGCTCCGCCATGGACGAAGCCTACGATGCCGTCCAACAAGCGCCGACCTACCTGCCGCTTCACACTTTGATGGGCGATCTGCTCGTTCAAGATGGTCGCAGTACTGAAGCCATCACCAAGTACAGTGTCGTGGCGCATGCATACAGCGTGCGTGGCGAAGTCTTGCCGGCGGCGAAACTTCTGCGACGCATTATCCAAATCTCACCCATGGACATGGGCGCCCGCAACCGCCTGATCGATCAACTGGTGGCGCGCGGTCAGATCGACGAAGCCATAAACGAATATCTCGAATTGGCCGCCATCTATTACCGTCTGGCTGAGTTGGATATGGCGCGCAAGACCTACACCACCGCCCTGCGCGTTGTCCAGCAAGGGAATGCCAGCCGCGATTGGAACACTCACATCCTCCAACGCATGGCGGATATCGACATGCAGCGCCTCGACTGGAAACAGGCCCTGCGCGTCTTCGAACAGATCCGTACGCTTACGCCTGACGACGACTCCACCCGCAAGCAGATCATTGAGTTGAATCTGCGCATGGGTCAGTCCGATAAGGCACTCACCGAGTTGGAAAGCTACATCACTCACTTGGAAAGCCAAAACAAGAACGATCTGGCGCTCAACTTCCTCGAAGAACTTGTCCGCGATCACCATGAACAGCCCGCGCTCAAGCGGACGCTGGCCGCGCTGTTGCATCGCACCGGACGGACGCCCGACGCCATTTCCCTGCTCGACGGTTTAGGAGAGACGCTCCTGCAAAGCGGTGACCGTCAGGGCGCGATGGAGGTCATCAACCAAATCGTCCTGATGAATCCACCCAATGTCGAAGATTACCGCGCTCTGTTGAATCAGATGCGAAGTCAGCTGTAAAACGGATGCCCATCCATGTGATGGGCATTTTTCTTGCCCCAACAGGTTCTCACAGTCGGTTAATTCCTGCGTGCTATAATGCCGCCACTTTTCACGTGGAGAAATCAAATGCCTAAAACCCAAAACTCTGCCATCAAAACCTGGCTGTATGTCTTTGCCGGCGTGGTGGCTTTTCTGGTCGTCTTCGGCGGATTCACCCGCCTCACCCGCTCCGGCTTGTCCATCGTCGAATGGAATCCCATCAATGGCACTGTCCCGCCGATGGGTAATCATCAATGGGAAGCGGAATTCGCCAAGTATCAGCAAACGCCCGAATACCGGCTCATCAACCATAGCATGACGGTAGAAGAATATAAATACATCTTCTACATCGAATGGTTCCATCGCCTCGTTGCCCGCCTCGCCGGATTGTTCTACGCCATCCCGGTCTTTTATTTCCTATTCAAGAAAGCCATTCCCTTCAAGGAATTTGGAATCTACTTTGTGATGGGAATGCTCTTCATTGGTCAAGCCTTTATGGGATGGTTCATGGTCGCCAGCGGCTTGGTGAATGAACCCGCTGTAAGCCACTTCCGCCTCACAGCTCACCTCTTGCTGGCGCTAACCCTCTTCAGCCTCGCCTTGTGGACAGCTTTTGGGCACAAATACGGCTTTCACGACAGCCAACCCGTCAAGTGGTCTCTGCCTTCCAAACTGGCTGTCTTTTCCATGATTGTGCTTATCATCCAGATCTCGTACGGCGGACTGGTAGCCGGTCTCAAAGCCGGTCACGTCTCCTCGACTTGGCCGCTCATGTTTGGCAAGTTGATCCCACCCAACCTGTTCAATTCGATTGCAGCGATCTTTGAATCCGCGCAGACGGTTGTCTTCATCCATCGCTGGTTCGCGTGGCTGGGAATCATCCTCGTGCCGTGGGTGTTCTACATCGTCAAAAAGCAAAATTACCCGGCAGACATTGTCAACGGACTCAAATGGCTGATCGGCGTGGTCGCGTTGCAGATCGCGCTTGGCGTGTTGACCGTGCTCTCGTACGTGAACATCGTCATTGCCCTGCTGCATCAGGCGAACGCCATCCTCTTGCTTGGGCTGGCTGTATATTTCATCCATCGCTTCCGCGCATTGGACCGCAGGTTGGTCACACAAGCGGAAACTGTCCCTGTGCAAGGGCAACTGGCGACAAAATAGTTTTCCCGCTTTAATGACTTGTCAAAACCTCACTCAATGAGTGAGGTTTATTTTTTCTCTGTCTTTGAGTACATCGTAAATCCGATCGCCCCAAGGGCAAGCCCTATGGTGGAAAGCCCCCACGAGAAAAAGTTCAGGAAGTAGGTCGACTCGATGACTTTGATGACCATCAGGAACGGCACGAGGATTCCTCCGACGAACATCATAATCACGCCGGAATTCAACATTAAAAGTGGCGACTTCATCATGGACTCTCCTTTTGATACAACCAACAAGCGACAAAATGGCCGGGCTCGGGCTCAAAATCGACAGGTTCTTTCTCGTCACATAAACCAGCAATGGCTTTAGCACAACGCGGATGGAAACGGCATCCCTTCGGCGGATTCACGAGACTGGGCGGCTCACCGGGCGGCACTTCTTTGAAATCGTCCGCGTTGCCCGCATCCGGGTCTGACGTGGCAGCCAACAGTGCCAGGGTGTAAGGGTGCAGCGGATTCGTCAACAAGCGACGGGTCTCGGCTTTCTCCACCAAATTGCCCGCATACATCACAAAGATTCGTTCAGAAAAATATTTCACAGTCGAAAGATCATGCGTGATATAGATCACAGAGAGGCGATGTTGCTCCTGCAAACTTCGCAGCAACTTCAAAATTTCCACACGCACCGACGCATCCAACATCGACACAGGCTCATCAGCGACGATCATCTTCGGTTCGAGGATCATGGCTCGGGCGATGACGACGCGCTGCTGCTGTCCGCCACTCAACATGTGCGGAAACTTGTGCAGGAAATCCTCCACGGGATGAAGCTTTACTTCCGTCATCGTCTTGTGGATGCGTTCCATCCGCTTTTCTTTGTCTTTCACGCCGCTGACCAGCAAAGGTTCTTCCAAAATTTGTTGCACGCTCATAAATGGCGGCAGCGCCCCATATGGGTCTTGCTGAACATAACCAATGTCAAAACGATAATCCCGCAGGTCTGAGCCCGCCAGTTTGGAAAGGTTCTTGCCTTCAAAGATGAGTTCGCCACGCGTCGGGATATTGATTCCCAGAATCGTTTTCATCAGGCTGGACTTGCCGCAGCCACTCTCCCCGACGACTGCCACTGTTTCTCCCTGAGCCATCTCAAAGCTGACACCGTCCACCGCTTTGACGTACCCAATATGGCTGAAGCCGAAGCGGCGTAGTTCATACCATACATGCAGATCTCGAATGGATAGCAGGACTTCTCGTTGTGCCTGTATTTTCGTTGACATCCTCATGGCCTCTTTTAGTTCAGTGGTGTGGATCATGCCTGCCGTTTTTCTGTTGCGGAGCCAAACCCGGTCTGCAAGCCTTTCAAGCATTCCATCATGCCGAGGTGACGGCAATCGTGCGAGAGGAATACCAACAGGTTCAAACGGATGTTTTGCAATTTCCGCGTCAATTCTTCATCAAGTCCATCGAAGGTGGGATAACGCTCATCTAGTAGTTGGATAAATCCTTCAATGGCAGCATATGAACGTTTTAGGTAATCGATCAATTCATCTTTGGGTGGGATTGGCAATATCGCAGCGAGTTCGTCACTTAAGCCTGTGCCTACAGTCGCGGTTAAGTCAGTGGGAAAGCCCCATTTTTGAGCGAGGTTATCCTTCGCCCAAATCTCCACCGGCTCCCCAAAGTCTGCGCCGAGTTGAGGGGTCCGCTCCAGAATGATCGCTTTGAGAAAATCCGATTCGCGCGCCAAATGCCAGAGGTGAAACCCTATGGAAGTGCTATATCCGCGCGGACGCCAGCGTAATTGGTCTTCATCGAGTTCGCGGGCGAACTCAAGCACTACGCGATGAATATCCTTGAACGAGTAAAGTACATCATACAGGGCGGTAGTGGACATAACTATCCCATTCGTGTGGGCAACCTCAACCCATCAATTGTGTAACCAACACTTGACCTTGCGATTGCCTTTGCGAAACACAGGTGGTTCTTCGCTGCATTTCTCAAAACGGAAAGGACAACGCGCCGCAAAGCGACAGCCCGTCGGTGGATTCATCAAGCTGGGAGGCTGCCCGTTGATGAAGATCGGGTCCGCGTCACTGCGGAGGCGCGGCACGCTTGCCATGAGCATCTGCGCGTAAGGGTGAAGCGGCGCGGGGAAGAAATCCTTCGCATCGCCCGTTTCCACAATTTGACCTGCATACATGATCGCGACCTCATCTGCAAGTTCGCTCGATGTGGCGATGTCATGTGTGATCAAAATGAACGAAGTTCCCAGTTCATGTTTGATGCGTTTGAGCACGTTCATGATGTTGGCTTGCGTCAACAAATCCAGCGCAGATGTGGGCTCGTCCAACACGATCAAACTCGGCGAGGTGACCAAAGCCATCGCCAGCGCCACACGCTGACGCATCCCACCGCTCAGCTCGAAGGGATAGCGCTCCACGAAATCGAGCGGTACACCCACATGCTGGAACATCTTGTAAACCAACCCAAGGGCTTCGTCCTTGCTCAAGCCCAAATGCAAGATGGCAGGTTCAGCCACCTGCTCCCCCACTTTGAGCACAGGGTTCAGAGAGTTCATCGCCGCCTGTGGCACGAGTGACATGCTCACCCAGCGCACATTCTGACGATATTCCTCTTCATCCAACTCCATGACATCTGTGCCTTGCAAGAGAACCTTGCCTGAATATTTATCCACATTGCGAGGCAACAGACGTAACAGCGCTTTAGAGAGTGAGGTCTTTCCACAACCCGATTCACCTAGAATCACTACAGCGCGATTCGTGCCCAATTCAAAATCCACGCCGTCCACGGCCTGGACCACACCTTTGGTGGTTTTGAAATGTAAAACCAGATTTTCGATCTTCAGCAATTCTTGAGTAGCAACGAGACTCATACATCCCTCAGGCGCGGGTTGAAGATGCGATCCAACGCAAAGCCCAGCACCGCAAAGGCAAGACCCGTCAACATTAAGAAGAATGCCGGTTCCAAAATCCAGTAGTAATACCCTTTATATAACGCACCATTCGATTGGGCATCCTGAATGATCTTGCCCCAGGTCGGGAGGACAGGGTCGCCCAAACCGATGACCGCCAGCGACGCTTCAAGGAATACGAAGGCTGGTACCGCCTGCACCAGGCTGGGGATCAAAAGCGGGATCATGCGCGGAATGAGGTAGCGGAAAATAATGCGCCAGTTGCTCGCACCATATGCCCGCGCCGCCTCGATGTACATGGATTCTTTGACTTGCAGGAAGATGGCGCGGTATCCCAGAATCGCTCCCGTGAAAATACTCAGCAGGATCGTCGCCGTCAGAATGACCCAAATACTGCGCGAGTAAAACGTACCAATCATGATGAGCAGCGCAAAGAATGGCAGGACGAGATTAATCTCGGTGATACGTTGAATCAACTCATCCACCCAGCCTGAATACCACGTCCCCACCGCGGCGATGATCATGGTCAGCACTGTGGTGCCGATGGCTGCCATCAAGCCGAATGCCAAGGCGACAGGAGCGCCCCACAACAACGGCAAGGTCAGATCGCGGCGGGCATGATCCGTGCCAGCCAAGCCAAAGACTTGTCCGTGGAAGACGAATTCGGCATCCATCGTGGACTCCGGCTCGAAGGTTGTACCGGTCACAATCAGCTTGTATTTGCCTTTGAGGATCTCCCCCGTTTCCGGGTTCGAGAAAAGGGCTGGGATGATTTCTTCCGTCCGCAGTTTGATGCGCAGCTTTTCATCCTGTGAGAAGCGATAGGTATATTTATCGGTGATGACGAAGCTGGCGATGCGAATAGTCCGCTCATCTGGCGTGATCAATTCAATCGAGACGAATGGCTGCTTTACTTCAAAGCTGGATTTCAAATACAGGATCATGTCCTGTGGGAACATGTCGTAATTGAAATCGAACTCATGCATCATTTCGTAGGTCGTAGCACCATCTTTTCCGGGCGTGGCTACTTTGGAAAATTCACCGTCCGCACTGCTGACCGCAAAGGATTCAGAATATTTCTTGCTGGAAAACCAGTTGACCCAAGCTGGCTGTGCGAACTTCGGATTTTGATACCAAACATCCTCGCCGCCGCGCCACAAACGGATCGCTTCGGGATACGGGATAGTGATCATCGTGTAGATGGAGACCGCCACGAGGATGAGGATCGCCACCACTCCCACGATGGCGGATGGATACATCAGTATTTTTTGGAAGGATGCTTTCAAGTTGTTCATGGCATTACTCGCCTATCTTTACTCTGGGGTCAACCAGCGCATACACAAAGTTGAGCAGGAAGACGGTCATTGCCAGTAGATAGGCATAGATAACCGTCGAGCCGACAATGATCGGCGTATCATACAAACCGATGGCTTGGAAAAGTGTGCGTCCCAGCCCGGGCCACAAGAAGACCGTTTCGGTAAACAACGCACCCGTCCACAAGCCGATGAGCAGCAATGAAAAGTTCGTGATGATGTTCGGTAATGTTGGGCGCAGAATGTAGCGGCGTTCGATGTCCTTGGAATGCAGACCCTTCGCACGCGCCATATCCACATAATCTTCGCTGGAATAAATGAGGAAGAAGGTGCGGTAGTTGTAAACGCTCAAGAAAAATGAACTAATAATGAGGGACAAACCGGGCAGCGCCAAATGCTTCA
Source organism: Anaerolineales bacterium (assembly GCA_023382575.1). Classification (GTDB taxonomy): domain Bacteria; phylum Chloroflexota; class Anaerolineae; order Anaerolineales; family Villigracilaceae; genus Villigracilis. Next base: position 8,182 of record JAHDWC010000016.1, on the reverse strand, counting down.
ACACGCTGACAGCATAATCAAAACGATTGGCAGGCGGCGGCGAATCCACCATGCCGCCAAAAGGCAGAATCTTCAACCCTGAGGCGAAGATCAGAATGAGGAAGATTCCGTAGAACCAGGGTGGAACTGCGGAAGACGGAGACAATGCGATGATGAGTTTGTCCCAGAAATTGCCATAATGACGCGAAAGGTTGAGCGCGATGAAAACGCTCGAAAAGAAAAGGAATAACTGCGACGTACCCATCAACAACAGGGTGGCGGGCAGGCGTTCCAGCAAAATGAGACGCACCTGCTTCGAGCCGCTGTCACTTGTCAGGTTGATGGCACGCCCGAGGTCGAGCTGAAGCGCGTTCGCCAGATAGCGGAAGTTGCGAATGGCAATGGGCGTATCCAGCCCGCGGCGTTTTTCTTCCAAGGCGATGCGTTCTTCGATCAACTGGCGGCGGGTATCCGGGTCCATTTGTTGATAGGTCGGATTCCCGGCAATGGATTGTGTTACGCCATCACGGATCTGTCCGCGGATGATCTCATCCACAAAGCCGCCCATGTTGGCGATCAGGATGGTGAGATACACGCCGATTACCACCGTTGTGAACAGCGTCAACAAACGTACGATCACATAACGTGCCATCCGCATAAACGAACTGTTTAAAAAGTTTTTCTTTACGACCAAATTTTCCGAGGGGACACGGGTGGTAACAGACATGAGGACCTCACAATCGAATGTTCTCAGGGCGAGGATTGGCTACCTCGCCCTGAGTCTTGAAACTGCTAAACGAACGAATTACTGAACGATGAAGTCGAAGGATGTAAAGGCAGGGATCGCCACAGGGATCGGGACGATGGCCACTTCCAGTTTCGCCGAACCAGATTCCAGCTTTGAGGTGGTTTCTGCATCCAGCGTGACCTGATATTGACCTTCACCCACGGCTTCGGCATCACCGACGGCAACGACCGCTCCAGTGGTGTCATACAGGATGTACTTGGCCTGCTTGATATCCTCGTTGGCGTAGGGCTCATCCTTGAAGTTGACGATCACATCGAAGATGGCTTCTTCGCCCGCAGCAACCTGTCCGGGACCATCCAGGACGACGGTGGCGCGCTTCGGATCACTGAAGGAAGACCAGCGGTCCGCGAGATCGGGGAAGTCGGCAAAGTTCTTGAGCACGAGAGACTTCTCAGTGGTGAAGACCTGATCCAGATAGTACGGACCAGTTCCAATCCAGAAGTGACCGTGATCGGCATACCACTTGTCGAGGTTCTCATAGCGCAGGGCAATTTCTTCCGGCGTGAGGAACTGGCTCAACGTGGCTTCGTACGGAACATAACCATCAGCCTTGGCCTGATCGAGGTACTTCTTCAGGACTTCGAGGCTCGGGCCACCCACCCAACTCATCTGCTCGATCTGCTCCACATCCGCCTTGTCGGCAGAGTAGGCAATTTCACCAGCAGCTTCAGCCAGGTTGGACACGGCCAACACAGGCCAGCTATTTTCACCGGAGAGTCCGGTGGGAGAAGCAGGCCACAGCGGCAGCACGTTCAATTCGGCATCCGCATTGTAGGAGTCAGAGTAGTATTCGATGGTCAGCGGATCGGTGGAGGTAATGCGCCAGCCCTTGAAGGAAGGCAGGAACGCATCAACCGACGGGGCAGCAGCTTCGTCATAGACGGCGCTTTCGGGCTTGGCACGGTCGAACAGAATGGCAAACGCCATCACAAAGTCAGCCACAGAGACGGGGCTGCCATCGTGCCACTTGACGGTTTCGAACAGGTCAGCAGGATAGACAATCGTGCTCTTGGTATTGGCAGTTGTGCCATCGGGGAACTTCTCACCAATGGTGATGAAGGTCTGGGTGGTGGCATCCCAGTCAACCCACGCATCTTCAGGAACCGGAATTTCATCCACTTCGGTCACTGACAGCCAGTCCAGGTTGGTGGTAATCGGCAGACCCGCTTTGTATTCGAGCGAAGCGCTTTCAATGCGCTGGGGCCAGGCGAGACCCGTGTACGGATCGCCCATCAAGCCCTGGCTGCCACTGATACCGGCAGCGCCCATGCTGGTCGCACGCATGATGTTGGAGTCCCAAACCCAGTTGGAACCGGCAAGGGTATTCCACGGTTGGGTGAAGAGGTCATTGGTACCAACGCGCATGGTGCCGCCCTCTTGTCCCACAAAGCGCAGGTTGTAGTTGCCCATGAACGCGGCTTCGTAACCAGCGGCAAGATCGTACGTGACAGTGACGTTGTTGTTATACGGAGCGTACACCAACTGGTCCACAACCCACACGAAGAGCGAATCTTCAAGGGTGAGTTCGAGCGCGCGCGCCATCATGGCATCGCGTTCTTCTTTGGAGCTAAAGTTACCCTGGGCCAGATCATCGCCGAGTTTCTGCAATTCAGGATCAGAGACATTGGAGATGAACGGTTCGCCAGCCTGAACGCTGGTGTTGAGGTAGTACTGTTGGATCTGTCCACGCTCATCGCGGGTCAGACCGGAAGGCAGATAACCAGCGGTATACATGTGCCACTGTCCTGCCTTGGCGTCCGTACCGATCCAGATCGGGAAGGCTTCAGAGGAAGTCTTATACTGGCGATCTACGGTAAAGCCAATCGTCTCCAACTGATTGGAAACGTAATCGCCCATCGGCTGGCGGGTGCCATCGCCGTCAGAGCGGATGAGGAAGATCAAGGTCACGAGTGAACCGTTGTACTGCCACTTGCCATCGTCACCAAGGGTCGCGCCCATGCCTTCCATCTCGGCTGTGATAACTTCCTGAGCCTTATCGAGGTTGTAGGCGTATTTGGTTTCGAGCGCGCGGGCGGTTTCGATCAGGTTGGTGTATTCCACTAACTGGGTGGTGATGCCCAACAGCTTCGGCAGGGAGCCGCCGCCGTAGATTTCCTGGTTGATGTAGTTACGGTCGATCAGCCAGTTCATCGCTTCGCGGATCTTGCGGTTCGAGAACGGATTCAAAACATTCGTATCCTCGAACACGGCCGGATTCAAACTGATGCCGTAGTTACCACCATATGACTGGGTATAGCCCAAATCGGCATCCTTGATTTCCTGCAATCGATCGGAAGACAGGTTGGAAGCATAGAAATCAATCGCGCCAGCCTGTAACTGAGAAATAGCAGAATCAGACGAGACCACAGAAAAGACGATCTCATCCAGCCAACCACCATGACGTTCAGTAGCAGGAGCCTCTTCGGTTTCCGCCGGAGTCTCTTCTGTCATGGCAGGTTCCTCTGTCATGGCGGGTTCATCTGTTGTAGCAGGAGCCTCAGTTGCCGCAGGCGCACAGGCAGCGAGAGCCATGCTTAGAATGACCAGCACACTCAAGAGAGCATATAGATTTTTTAGTTTCATTCTCTTTTCTCCTAATTTAGTCTTGAGTAAAACCAAAACACTTGCTCGAAATTGCGATATCGGACACCTCCTTGTAACGACATGAGCAGGAAGCAGAAGGCGGAAGACCAGTCCGTATACTGGGCTCCGCCTCATGCATGAATGCGGCCTGTTATCTTCTTGGAGGAGATTTTTTTCCGCATGCCTTCAAATCATACGTAGTCCTGACTAAAATGTCATGCGTCCTGAACATTGGATTCCCCCCCTCAACCGAATGGTTAACGATTAACATCTCTCACATTAAAAAACAATCGGAAAATAGAGTAAAAACCATACCGCAGTAGGGTGTATTCACCGTCCCCCAGAAGGCGTAATAAGAGCAAATTGCTTATAATACTGACCTATATGCGCAAGATTCTGATCTGCTGGATGATCCTTCTAACCCTCGTGCTCGCCTCGTGCGGACCCGCATCCGTCACACCTGAGGCGGAAGCGTCGCCCAGCGCCTCTCACAACCCGACGCCTGCCCCCCCACAAAAGGATGTCTTCATCCCCTACGGTAAGAACATCCGCTTCGAACAACTTAGTTTGGAAGAAGGCTTATCGCAAAGTGTGGTCAGTGCCATCCTGCAGGATCGCAAAGGATTCCTTTGGGTCGGCACAGATGATGGACTTAATCGTTACGACGGATACAGCTTCAAGGTCTTCAAACCTGACACTAACAACCCCGACAGTTTGAGCGACCGTTCCATCAATGATCTTTTGGAAGACGCACAAGGTCGCTTATGGATCGCCACCCGCCTGGGCGGACTGAATCGCTACGATCCCAGTACTGGGAAATTCACACATTACCAACACGACAAAAACAACAATCAGACGATTGCCAGCAATTATGTCAACACTCTCTGGTTGGACGAAGGCGGCTTGTGGGTCGGCACCCACAACGGACTCGATTTCCTCGACTTTGAGACAGATACCTTCAGGCATTACCCCTCCAATGACAGCACCATCGCCCCACCCAGCTCGTCGATCACAACCCTCTTCAAAGATTCCAACAGCAGACTATGGATCGGGACTATCGATGCGGGCGTAAGCTATTACGACAGCAAGACAGACACATTCAAATCCTTCAAGAATAATGGCTACAACTCCAAAAGTCTGAGTCATAACCATGTCATGTCGATTATGGAAGATCGGGCAGGCAGAGTTTGGATCGGAACCGCAAACGGATTAAACCAATACGACCCCGAAGAAAATAACTTCATTCGCTTCAAGAACTCAAGGGATGTTCCCAACAGCCTGGCCGGAAATACGGTTTACTCCCTTTACACTGACCGTTCGGGAGCATTATGGGTTGGCACCAACATGGGTTTGGACCGCTACGATCCGCGCGAGAACGGCTTTATCCACCACCAGTATCAGCCTAATGTACCCAACAGCCTGAGCAATAACGAGGTCTACACCATCTACGAAGACGCCAGCGGCGTCTTATGGATCGGAACCTATGGCGGCGGATTAAACAAATACAACCGCCAACAAGACCGCTACGCCTATTTCCGTCACAACCCCGATGACCCAACCAGCCTAAGCAGTAATTTCATATTTGCCATTCTGGCAGATTCCGCCAATCAGATCTGGATCGGCACGTTCGATAATGGATTAAATCTCTTCAACCCGCGGCTGGAAAAATTCACTCGCTTCATCCATGACCCAAGCGACCCGACCACCATCAGCCATAACAGCATCGGCGCGTTATTCAGCGACAGCCGCGGCATATTGTGGGTCGGCACAGGCTCCGCCTTAGATCGCTACAATCGCGGCACGAATACATTCTCCCATTTCAAACCTGAAGATACCAACCTCAACGACTCGCCGCGTTTCATCGTCACTTCCATCTACGAAGACTCTAAAGAAAATTTTTGGGTCGGCTCCAATCGCGGACTGATGCTATTCGACCGCGACACTCGTGAGTTTAGCGAATACCAGCCCGAGGGTGTGGAACCTGGTTATTTCAGCAAGGTTCGTGTCAACACGATCCACGAAGACAAAGACCAAAATCTATGGCTCGGCACCTACGATGACGGCGTGCTGCGCATTGACGGAGAAACCGGTGAGGTGACCATCTTCCGTCACGACCCCACCGATATGTCCACGATCAGCAATGGCATCATCATGTGCATCTACGAAGATACCAAAGGCACAATCTGGATCGGAACACATGGCGGCGGCTTTAGTCGTTTCAACCCTGAAGACAATACCTTCACCCATTTCACAGAACATGAGGGGCTGTCGAATAATGTGGTTTACGGAATCCTCGAAGACCATTCGGGAAAACTGTGGATGAGCACCAACTTCGGGCTTTCGCGGTTCGACCCTGTCACCCAAACCTTCCGCCGCTTCACCGCCAGCGACGGTTTGCAAAGCAATGAATTTAACCAGAATGCCTATGGCAAAGACAGCAATGGGACGATGTATTTTGGCGGCATTAATGGACTGAACATCTTTGCCCCACAAGAGATCACAGACAATCCCTACACACCCAAGGTCGCGTTGACATCGCTAACGCTCGATGGCGTCCAATTGGCGGGCGAGCAAACAACCGAATATTTAGACACCATCACCCTCACCTGGCCGCAAGATTCATTTGAATTTGAGTTCACCTCGTTCGCTTATGAACAGCCCAACAAAAACCAATATGCCTACATGTTGGAAGGCTTTGACACAGATTGGATCGAAGTCGGCAACAAGCGCAATGGGCGTTACACCAACCTCTCCGGCGGAACGTACACCCTGCACTTACGCGGCTCGAACAGTGATGGCGTCTGGAGCGAGAAAGACGTCACGCTTCAAGTCATTGTCGTGCCACCGTTCTGGGAGACATGGTGGTTCCTCAGCCTGCTTCTAGTTGCCATCGGCGGCGTGGTGGCAGGCGGCTTACGTTGGCGGGTAAAAAGCATCGAGAATCAAAATCGCATTCTGGAACGTCTGGTCCGAATGCGCACAGCCGACCTTGAGAAACGAACCGGCGAGATCGAAGCCTTGTATCAGGCAGATGAAAAGATCCTGCGCAGCGTCACGCTAAATCAAATCTTCCAAACCCTCGTAGACGTCTCCGTCTCCACCTTGAAAGCAGACCGCAGCCTCGTCTTTGCATGGAACGGAGAAAGACAAAAGGTCACACCGCGCATCAGCTGCGGCTTCAAACCTGAGACATTGGCTGTCTTGAACTTCAACCAGGATGAGGGCATGATCGGCATCGCCATCCAGACCGGCACCGCCGTCATCGCCTCAGACCTGACCCGAAGCTCTCTGCGCGCCGACATCAAAGCTGCCATCCAGAACGAAGGCATCCAGTCCTTTGCCCACTTCCCCATCGTGGTAGACGGCAAGGTTGTCGCCATCTTCCACGTGGCGTACACCCGTCCCAACGCATTGACCAAAGACTCCGCGCGTTTATTTACAGCATTGGTCAATCGTGCGGCCCTGTCCATTGCGAGCTTTTCGAGCAGACCAAAGATCTGGCGGTCATGGAAGAACGCAACCGCCTCGCACGAGACCTGCACGACAGCGCCAAACAGAAAGCCTTCGCTGCTCTTGCGCAACTGGGAACCGTCAACGGGATGAGTCGCAACCTTCCCCAGGAACTCTCTCCGCATCTGAGCGAAGCGGAGACCTTAATCTATGAAGTTATCCAGGAATTAAGTTTCCTCATTCAGGAAATCTATCCCATTGCCTTGCAGGAAAAAGGATTGCAAACCACTCTGCGGGAATATGTCTTCGAGTGGGAACATCGCAATGATGCGGTCGTCAATTTGAACATTCAAAACGGACGCGACCTTCCGCTCGAGACAGAGCAGGCCGTCTACCGCGTGATTCAAGAGGCGCTCGCCAACATCGCCCGGCATAGCAAGGCAAAGCGAGCCGATATCTCTCTGGTATATAATCATGAAGTCTTACAGGTCATGATCGCGGACGACGGCTGCGGGTTTGACATGCAGCAGAAAGCAAAAGGCATGGGCTTCCGTTCGATGCGGGAACGCATCAGCAGTATTCGCGGTACACTTCAAGTTCAAAGCGCGCCGGGACAGGGAACTCGTTTGATCATTCAAATTCCCACCCGCAACGGCGCAGGAGATTGAAATTATGAAACACCATCGCACAAGTATATTGATCGTGGACGACCACGAAGTAGTCCGAAATGGGATTCGTTCCTATCTTGAGAAGATCTCTGATTTCCATGTTGTGGGCGAAGCCTCTTCAGGCGAAGAGGCGTTGAGTTTGGTCGGCGAAATGATCCCAGACATTGTGCTGCTCGACTTGATGATGCCCGGCATGGACGGCATCGAAACCACGCGCCGTATCCGTCAGATCAGCCCGCGCACCAAAGTCGTGGTATTGACGTCCTATCATGAAGATGTACACATCTTCCCTGCGTTGAAAGCGGGCGCGATCTCCTACATTCTCAAGGATATGAAAATGGATAAGCTGGTGGATGTCCTGCACCGCGCCGTGCAAGGCGAGGTGACTTTGCATCCACGCGTCGCTTCGCGCGTGCTGCAAAATATCCGCGGAGAAGGAAGCGAACAGCCCCTCTTCACCGAGTTGACCGACCGCGAGACAGATGTGCTCAAACTCATCGCCAACGGTCTCACCAACAGCCAGATCGCGGAGAAGTTGGTCATCAGCGAGAATACAGTCAAGGGACACGTGAGTAATATTCTCAGCAAGTTGCACCTGGCAGACCGCACCCAAGCCGCCGTCTATGCCTGGCAGCAAGGGATTGTCAGCAGGGAAAGCGAAGTAAAAGAATAAACAAAAAGACACTGTCGAATT
>JAHDWC010000015.1:3008-37653 GCA_023382575.1 Anaerolineales bacterium | reverse complement strand
ACCTATACCGACTGGCGGATGTGTCTCTCCCTTCATTGGGAGAGTGGATTGAAACTCGGACGTGATCAACGTCCCCTCAATCGATTTAGTCTCTCCCTTCATTGGGAGAGTGGATTGAAACTCGGACGTGATCAACGTCCCCTCAATCGATTTAGTCTCTCCCTTCATTGGGAGAGTGGATTGAAACTTTCTGATGAACAATGCGGGTCTGCGAATTAGCGAGTCTCTCCCTTCATTGGGAGAGTGGATTGAAACCGTGCTCATCCCACTTTGCCACCATTGCGGGGTGGGTCTCTCCCTTCATTGGGAGAGTGGATTGAAACTTCGGTGCTCCGGTGGTACGCAAGGATGGCGTCTCTCCCTTCATTGGGAGAGTGGATTGAAACTTCCAAACTGCGCTGATACGAAAGCCATTCAGGTCTCTCCCTTCATTGGGAGAGTGGATTGAAACAGAACGGACGTGCTCCCGAAAATGCGGCTTGTTCGTCTCTCCCTTCATTGGGAGAGTGGATTGAAACCCCGAGAATTGGAAGCTCCCGAAGGGCTTTGCCGTCTCTCCCTTCATTGGGAGAGTGGATTGAAACGATCCATTGAATCCCATCCAACGACACCAACGGCGTCTCTCCCTTCATTGGGAGAGTGGATTGAAACATTATTCTATTGTGTTTTATCCCCTCAGAAGATTGTCTCTCCCTTCATTGGGAGAGTGGATTGAAACCACTGCAAACCCGAACCGCCCTGTGATCCTGATGGTCTCTCCCTTCATTGGGAGAGTGGATTGAAACATCCCCCCTTTGTACAATAATCATTTCGCTGTTATGTCTCTCCCTTCATTGGGAGAGTGGATTGAAACGTCCTCTATCTTGACCAATATCATATGATACCCGTCTCTCCCTTCATTGGGAGAGTGGATTGAAACAGCCAAGCGGCTCGCTCGGTAACGCGGTGCGCGTCGTCTCTCCCTTCATTGGGAGAGTGGATTGAAACCTGGTCAATTGATCGATGATATGGGCGCGATCTAGTCTCTCCCTTCATTGGGAGATTGGATTGAAACTCTGTGTACCTGCCACCGCCTGTAATGTTCCAGTCTCTCCCTTCATTGGGAGAGTGGATTGAAACAATGCGACGGTGAAGAGTGTGACGGCGAACGTGGCGTCTCTCCCTTCATTGGGAGAGTGGATTGAAACTAATATATATATGAGTCGTGTGATGTGTGATGTGGTCTCTCCCTTCATTGGGAGAGTGGATTGAAACAATGGCATTGAGTTGCATCGTTACCTCGGCATCCCGTCTCTCCCTTCATTGGGAGAGTGGATTGAAACACAACTTTATCTACCTGGCAGTTTTGATGGATGTCTTCACTCGTGCGATTCGAGGTTGGCATCTCAGCCGCACCCTGGATCAGAACCTGACCCTCTATGCATTAAATCAGGCTCTAGTGCAGCATTGTCCAACCATACATCACAGCGATCAAGGCATTCAATATGCCTTTAAGAACTATGTTCAAGTGTTACACACCCATAAAGTTCAGATCAGCATGGCAAGTGTAGGTAAACCAGAAGAAAATGGATATGCTGAACGTCTCATGCGAACCATTACAGAAGAGGAGGTCGAACTCGCTGAATATAAAGACTTGGATGATGCTCGTGACCAGATTGGACGATTTCTGGAAGATGTGTATATGACCAAGCGCATTCACTCTGCTTTGAACTACGCAACCCCAGCAGAATTTGAAGCGCTTTGCCAAGAAAGTTCATTATCCACCCCTTAGCAGGATGTCTTTTTTGTCCAGTTTTCTGGGTCCACTACACGGTTCTGCAACCATCAACTAGGAAGGAGTATGAAGAGAGGGGAATGTGAATGCCGGCACCCCTAAAGGTAAAGCACATCATCACAATAAAATCCTGATTCTCTGGTTTTGCAGACAATAAACCCCAAACTTATGAATGCTATAATGGTGCCACAGAGCTTAAGATGGGCATAAAAGATATTCCTTCACAGTTTGAGATTGATTCTGAAGAAGACTTGAGAGCAATGGTAATTTCTTATTGCTCAGAATTAGGATTCGATGCAGACGAGATAAGCTGCGAAGATTATTTTTCCATTAAGCTTGGGCACAACGCAGTAAATATTGACAAAAAGGTAGCAGGTGGGAGAAGCGATATATTAATTGCGAGAAACGGCAAGCCTTTAGCGATTATTGAAACAAAAGCACCTTCGCATGGATTGACAGATGAAGATGCGCAGCAAGCTATTTCTTATGCCAGGTTATTGTCTTCTATTGCTCCATTTGCCATAGTTACCAATGGGAAAGAAACTAAAGTTTACGATGTGCTGGCAGAGGGGGTATCTCAGGTTGACAATCCACAAAACTCCATTTGGAACAAAAGCGGCCAAAAAATTTCAGCGTCGGCGATAGCTGATGATATGTTGTACGAGGCGGCAAAAACATTAATCGCAATAAACCCAAGCACTGTGGACAAGTTTTGTCGACAACAAGTTGCAAATGCTTTAATAGATCTGAAAAGCGACATACAAAAAAACAAGAAGTACATCCCAGAACTTTATGTAGAAAGGCAGCGTCTGGAACATGCATTTGCAAAATGGCTGAAGGGTGAACTCCCTGTCTTTGCGACCGTGGGGCCATCTGGGTATGGAAAAACAAATTTTATGTGCGCCAAGGTTGAGGCTATTGCTTTATCAAACTTTGCGCTTTTTTATTCCACTGGGAGGTTCACGAAAGGATTAATAGATTCGATTAGAAATGATTTTATTTGGGAATTCCACAGGGATTCAAATGTTGTGAAAATCCTAAGTCGATTAGATACCATCGCCCAAAGCGCTGGGAAGAAATTGTTTATCTTTTTAGATGCAATAGACGAAAACCCATCTGGCATAAAACAAATAAAGAATGAATTATTGGATTTTGCGTCCAAAATTCAACAATTCCCTAATATCAGGTTGGTTTTGAGTTGTAAATCATTTGATTGGTCAAGCATAGTGACAGATGGAAATCAATCATTCAACGTCTTGGCTGAAAGCATAACACCAACGAACACCGCGATGGAGAAACGTACCACATCTCCAGATTCAAGCAAGATCGGGGTTCATCTTGATGAATTGGACGCTGACGAGCTGAAAGAGGCGACGAACAAATATAAATCCGCTTTTTCATTAATGGGTGATTTTTACGGAGAGCTTTTACAAGAATGCCGAAATCCATTAATGTTGAGGTTTGTTTCGGAAATTTACAGTGAGAATAAAGAGAAATTACCAACAGCTATATCAAGCCTGGATTTGTTCGATCTATATTTGAGGAGGAAGTTAGAACCTCTTGAAAGCCCAAACATGGGCGAAATTATCCTAACCAGGTTAGCATCACTGATTTTTGAAACTGGAATTAGGAGTTTGCCAAAAGATAAAATCCTACTGGATATTACCTGGAACGAAGGTTTCGAAAAAGCACTGCAGGGCTTGTTTAGACTTGGCATACTAAGCAAAACTTTTTCAGATGAACAAGAAAATATAGGTTACGAATATAACAAGTTTTTTCTATATATCTATATTTTCAAAGTACAAAAGCTGCATTTACTAGCCCCCAACAAACAAGTTGCCGGCATACTAGAGCTTGTAAAAACATCGGTTGGACTTGAAGCATTGGATTTTTATTTTTCTACGGTTAATCAAGATATTGCTCATACAACTCTTATAGAGCTTATCAAGCAAAATTTTCCTTTGTTTACGCAAATTATTACCGGCTCCAAGGGGATTGACTCCTATAAGAAGTCGCCAATTCCCTTGGAGCACATCAGCAATTACTTGCTTTTTTACAATTATGTTCGTGACAATTTCTTCGATAAGCTGAAGCAGTCAACCATGCCTTATGCTGATATACCCCTTGGCGTTGTTTTGATCGGAGAGCATCATCAAATGTTTAGAGGATGTACGCCAGCTTATCCACAACTTCTTATAAGTGTAGATGATCCAGCATTAGTTGCGCAATTATTTAAAGGTCCTATCAGCGATAGATTAAATCATGATTTAATGCCTGTGGGGTCATTTTACATGGGTGGAATTCATGAATTTGCTGAATATCCACAAAAGGCATCTTTTAATCACCTAATCCGTGAAGTTTCTACTGCATTGTCAAGCCGACTACTTGATGAAACAAGCACACCGGATCTGCTTCGTGAAAGAATATATGCAATCTTGTCAGACAACCCTACTCTTTGGGTGCAAGGTGATGACCTTCCTCACGAACGCTATTGGAAGATTTTAGGTTATAAGGATATCGAAGACTTGGGTAATGCGAAAATATCTCACTTATCAAAGCAGGTCAATGATCTACTGATCAAGTTTAGTTCCAGGCTGAAAACCCGAGACAATTTGTATCCGAGCTATTTTCATCGCTCAAATGAACTCCTTTCTGTTCTTTTTACTTTGAGCCAGATGAAGAGTGATGAAGCCTTGGGCCGTCTCAAGTATTCCCGGGACGATCTATGGAGGTTCCACAGTGAAGGTTTTGATATCATTATCGATGATTTAAATCGACTTATCCCAATAATAATTGATAACTACAAACTGCTTTTTACTGCGAACTTTCCTTCATTGGTTAATTATTCTCGATTTCTTAAAAACATCGAAAAACTTGTCCTTGTACAAGCCATGAGATCCAGTCATTCCGATTTCCCTTCTCTTTCCTACATAGTGACGCCGAATCTAGAAAAGGTTCCTCCGCTAAAAATTGTTACTAACTTTCAAAATAATTCATTGATACAAAGACTGAATTTCAAAACGCTATATGGAGAAGGCTATTCTCAAGGGGGAGGAGACAGTGGTTGCGGTTATTTTAGACTCAGTACTGACATTGATGGTGTGCCCTTGGTTGATCCAGAGGCGTGGGTAATACAAACGCGATATCCATCAAGGATCCCTGTGTTGGATCAAGTTTATTCGTTGATTTCTCATGAATTAAAATATATATTTAATGCCAAACACATGGATTGGAGGGATGATATAACCTCTCAGCTTGTAAATGAGCGGCATTTACGCCTTTCGGCAAGATCAATTTTAATCAATGGGGATAACAAAAAAAGAAACTTACAGTGAGTGGGATTATTGTTTACCAGCACACAACCGTCTTTTTAGAAGCGGATGATACTTGTTTGGGAGAGAGACGAGAGGCGATGATGCTAGTCAACAACGCAAGGGCTTTGGTAAACAGGGTGCTCTTCCAACTCCACCACTCACCCACTATTCTTCGCGGCGAATTCACCTTAAAGCCAGTATAAACATTCTCCAAAAAAACATGTCGTATAATTAGCGAACAGTGGGGATAACCCCGCAAAAAACTTTCGGTAAGGGATCTTATGCCAACACCCGAAGAACTTGCCCGCCAAAATATTGACCGTCAACTCATCGCTTGTGGATGGGTGATTCAAGACCGTGCGCAGATGAATTTGTATGCGGGGCGCGGGGTGGCTGTGCGCGAGTTCCCCTTGCAGACGGGCGAGGCGGATTATCTTTTGTTCGTGGATCGCAAAGCGGTGGGGGTGGTTGAAGCAAAACCAGAAGGAACGACATTATCAGGCGTGGCAGACCAGGCGGCACGGTATTCGGTGGGACTTCCGCCGAACGTTCCGCATGTGACGCTGCCGCTGCCGTTCTTATATGAAAGCACAGGGGTGGAGACGTTCTTCCGGGATGAACGCGACCCGCAGCCGAGATCGCGGCGGGTGTTTGCGTTTCATCGCCCTGAGACCTTGGCTGATTGGCTCGCCGAGACCGTGACCTTCCGCGGACGGTTGCAGCAGTACCCCCCATTGAACACAAATGGATTATGGAAGCCGCAGATCGAGGCGGTGACAAATCTCGAAACGTCGCTGGCGCAGGATAAACCGCGTTCGTTGATTCAGATGGCGACGGGGTCGGGCAAGACCTTCACGGCGGTCAGTTTTATTTATCGCATGATCAAGTTTGGCAAGGCACGGCGGGTTCTGTTTTTGGTGGATCGCGCCAACCTTGCGCGGCAGACCTTGAAGGAATTTCAGGCGTACACCACGCCCGATGACGGGCGCAAATTCACCGAGTTGTACAACGTGCAGCATTTGCAGAGCAACACCATTGACCCTGTGAACCGTGTGGTCATCACCACCATTCAGCGGGTGTATTCGATGCTGCGCGGCGAAGACGCCTTCGACGAGGGCAATGAAGAGGGGTCGCTGTTCGATGCAGATGAGATTCTCGATGCGGGGCAGGAGAAGAAGGTCGAGTACAACCCGCGCATTCCGATTGAGATGTTCGATGTCATCATCACCGATGAATGTCATCGCTCGATTTACAACCTATGGCGGCAAGTGCTGGAATATTTCGACGCGCACCTGATCGGGCTGACCGCAACCCCCAGCAAGCAGACTTTTGGCTTTTTCAATCAAAATCTGGTGATGGAATATACCCGCGCCCGCGCCGTGTTGGACAAAGTGAACGTGGATGGCGAGGTGTATCGCATTCGCACGAAGATTACGGAAGGCGGCTCAACCGTAGATGCGGAGTATTGGGTGGGCAAGCGCGACAAACTGACGCGCCGCCAGCGTTGGGAGCAGTTGGATGAAGCGTTGGAATATGACGCGAAGCAACTCAATGTGGATGTGGTCAGCGAGGGACAGATTCGGCTGATCATTCGCACGTATCGTGACCGCCTGTTTAGCGAGATTTTCCCAGGGCGTAGAGAAGTTCCCAAGACGTTGATCTTTGCGAAGGATGATAGTCACGCGGAGGATATTGTGCGGATCGTGCGCGAGGAGTTCGGCAAGGGCGATGCCTTCTGCCAGAAGATCACGTACCGCGCCACGGGCGTGCCGCCTGAAACGCTGATCGCCAACTTTCGCAACAGTTACAACCCGCGCATTGCCGTCACGGTGGATATGATCGCCACAGGCACCGACATCAAGCCGCTCGAAGCCTTGTTGTTCATGCGGCAGGTAAAGAGTCGCACGCTGTTCGAGCAAATGCTGGGACGCGGCACGCGCGTGATCGATCCCAATGACCTGCGGGCGGTGACGCCTGACGCGCCCGTGAAAGATCGCTTTGTGATCGTGGATGCCATCGGCATTGTGGAGCGCCCGAAGGTGGATACCCAAACACTGGAGCGCAAACGTAGCAAGACCTTCCAACAGTTGCTGGAGGCGGTTGCCTTTGGTGCGACGGATGATGATACGATTTCTTCGCTGGCGGGCAGACTTATTCGGCTGGAGGGAAGGCTGACCGAAGCCGACCAAGCCCAGATACGGGAAAGAGGCGGCGCGCAGCGTTCCATCACAGAGATTGCCACTGCGCTTCTTTCTGCGCTCGAACCTGATTCAGCGTTTCAGGCGGCAACTGCGCTGAATCCGAATCCGACCGAAGAGCAGATCGAGCAGGCGCGAGTCGAATTGGTGGAAGCGGCGGTTCGTCCGCTGGTCGAAAACCCAAGCCTGCGCGGAATTTTGGCGGAGATGCAATCGCGTAATGAGCAGACGTTGGACACGGTGAGCGTGGACGAGTTGATGGATGGCACGGGCTTTGCGGCGGAAGATACGCAGAAGGCGCGCGCCACGGTGGAGTCGTTCAGGCAGTTTATTGAAGAGCATAAGGATGAGATCACGGCGCTGCAATTGATCTTCAATCGTCCGCATGGGCAACACAACCTGACCTTCGCACAGATCAAGGAACTGGCGGCGATTTTGGAACAGCCGCCGCACACGTGGACGACAGAACGGCTGTGGCGGGCGTATGCCCAGTTGGAGCGTGACCGCGTGCGCGGGGTGAATCAACGCCGCGTGCTGGCAGACCTGGTGGCGTTGGTGCGTCATGCGGTGCAAATAGATGATGAGTTGACGCCCTACCCCGAACAGGTGGCGCAGCGTTACCGCGATTGGCTGGCGGCGCAGGAAGCGGGCGGACGCACATTCAGCGCGGAACAACGCTGGTGGCTCGACCGCATTGCCGAGCATATCGGCGTGAACCTTTCGGTGCGCCCCGACGATTTGAGCATGGGCGAGTTTTACAGCAAGGGCGGACAGTTCGCCGCGCAGCGCGTTTTCGGCGAGGGGCTGCCTGCTTTGCTGGATGAGTTGAATCGGGCGTTGGGAGATTGGTAAATGGTTAATGGGTTTTTGCCTGATGGCTGGGCTTGGACAACGGTAGAAGAATTATCAAAAAATATTCAGTATGGATATACTGAAAGTGCGAAGGACGAATCTGTCGGTCCAAAGTTTTTACGCATTACTGATATTCAAAACGGAAAAGTTGATTGGGCTACAGTCCCTTACTGCGAATGTTCAGATGAAGAAGTGAATAAATATCTGCTTGAATCTGGCGATATTGTCTTTGCCCGAACAGGAGCAACAACTGGGAAAAGTTTCTTGATTACAAATCCGCCAAGAGCAGTTTTTGCAAGTTATCTAATTCGTCTAAGACTTCAAGAAGCGGTTAATAGAAAGTATTTTTCTTACTTTCTTGATTCTCCTGATTATTGGTCACAGATAATGCAGGTTAGAAAAGGTTCGGCTCAGCCTGGAGTAAATGCAACTATTCTTGCAAAACTACAAGTACCTGTTGCCCCCCTTCCCGAACAGGAACGCATTGTCGCCAAAATCGAAGAACTGTTCACACAGTTGGAAGCAGGCACGGCGGCGCTGGAGCGTGTCCAAGCAGGGCTGAAACGGTACAAAGCGTCCGTGTTGAAGGCGGCGGTCAGTGGGAGATTGGTAAATGGTAACTTGGAGATTGGTGATGATGAGTTACCTGCGGGGTGGAAGTGGGTAACACTTGGAGAAATTACACAGCACTTAACCAGTGGGTCACGTGGTTGGGCAAAATATTACTCGGAAGAAGGAAGTCTTTTCGTCCGAGTTGGAAATTTCAATCGCTTGTCAAACACGATTGACTTGACCAAACTACAACTTGTAAATGCACCTGATACAGCAGAAGCAAATCGAACCCGATTGAAGAAACGGGACTTGCTTATTACCATGACAGCAGATGTTGGTATGGTTGGGATCGTGGACGAAAGAACTTTACGTTGGGGCGATGCTTATATTAACCAGCATGTTGGGCTTGTGAGATTGGGAAACCCCGATTATGTTGATTATGTCTCTTGGGCATTGGCATCTGAAATTGGTCAAAAACAATTTCGAGAAAAACAATATGGGCTAACAAAAGTTGGTTTGAACTTTGATGATATTCGCTCGCTTGAAATTCCCCTGCCACCATTGGAAGAACAGCGTCGAATCGTGGCGGAGGTGGAGCGGCGGCTGTCGCTTGCGGCAGAGGTCGAGTCCACGCTTGAGGAGTCTCTGTCACGGGCGGGGCGGCTGCGGCAGTCCGTGCTCAAGTCCGCGTTTGAGGGGAGGTTGGTGTAAATGGAAGACAAAAAATAATTGAAAGTCAAGATTTATCTTATGCTAAGAAGTCTCTTTTTGCGATATAGGTAAGTTGGCAAAGAAAAAGCATCTCCTCTAATTCTGTAAAATGCCAAAAGCACGTTGAGAAATTGAAGCTGAAAGGATAGTTCATGCACAATAAAAATACTATCATGGGTAAAAAACAACCTTGGGAATTTGAAAAGAAAATCGCCGAGGGAGATGCTGGGGTGGTGTATATAGTCTGTGGATTGCACACTGGTGAAAAGGCTATCCTTAAGCGCCCATCATCATACAACCCTCTTTTGGCTCATTACCAAGTGCATCAAATTAAACTAGAAGGGGAGATTCTTAGGAAAATTAATGGCATTAAAGTTGCTCTAGAAAAAAGCAATATTATTGTTCGAGCAGTTAATTTGATTGACGAAGCTTCGGTTTCGGTTAAAAGTAGTGATGATTGCTTTATAGTGCTGGAGCACATTTCAGGTTTTGACTTAGATATCCTTTCAAGGACTTGGGAGGAAATTGAAACATTTCAACATGCCAATCCTTTTCTAGATGATTTTGTTTACATAAAAAATTCCTTTAATCTACTTCTGCTATTATCGTTTTATGGTGTTTCGCAATACCTAAAAACTATTCATCATTTGGGTCCAAACCAGAATAGTGGGGATATCGGGGTTCTTTGGGTTGATCTAAAACCTAAACATATTTTTTGGGATTTCAAAGCCCAAGAAATTATTTTGATTGATTGGGGGAATTCTGAATTTCTATCTGAGAACATGGAACAAAATCGATTTTCGGTGTATTCAGATTGGTGGGCGTTTATTTATGATTTTCAAAGATTTTATAAATTGTTCAAACTCGATGATTTTATAGCACTGGACTTTCCAAATTTCATTGGTGATCCTGAAACAAACGAACGGGTTGTTGAAGAATTTCTGTCTCAGCTTGAAGGGGGGATTCAAGGATTAACTAATGAAATAAACAAAATATCCTCTTTTGAGTATTTGGATGATCTTTTTCGTTTATTTGAAGAATTTTATGACTTTTTCAATGACAGCAAGTTTCGCCAGGTATTTCTTAAGTGCCATGAAAATAAGATGCCGTTCCTTCATGCTGGGATTATTGCTGCTTTATCAAGCGAAAAGGGCATTCAGTTATCAGATAATTACAGCAAATATCTCCACGAAGTAATATCTTCTCCTTCAGAAGTAGAGACGTTACAAAAGTTGGGGCTTTACGAACAGATATTGCCTTATATATTGAATTTATATTATCCGGACATTTCATTTAGCTCAAGTGAGCAAAGTTGGATTTCAAAAAGTCTATATCAATATATAACTGATAAAAACTTCATTGTCAATTTCACTACATTACATGATAATGGAATGCCCGTAAAGCAAGCAGCAGAATCAGCTGCCATATTAGTTGACCGTCATTATTTACAATCGGAAAACACAATAGACTTCATTCTAGCTAGACCTGATTCTTTGCATTGGATAATAGTATTTCATCGGCTGGGGTTACTCAAGAAATATATAGAAAACACCGACTTGAAAAATTGTCCTTCAGATATTCAGCGAAAAGCAGAAGAGGCTATTGTTTTTATCGGACAAATTAAGCAGTTATTGGATCGCCAGGATTTTGACGAAGGAAAAGTTTTTAGCACAATAAGGGAATGCTATGCGGAAATGGATTTTTTACATGCCGGTACATTAGCCTTCATCCTGCACAGCAAAAGATTTACTTGGACAGAACTCATAATTCGTTGGAGTCAGGAAATTCTAAAGAATGATAGTGAGGTACGTTTTCTTAAGCATATAAATCTTTATCATGATTTTGTTGTTGAAATCCAGTGCCAATATGCAACTGTATCTGACAACAAATCAGTGGATGAGAAAATAGAGTTGATACATGACCAATTCGGTCATGCGCTGCTTGATGAGAACTTCATGTCCATATTAAGGGACTGTTTGAGCAGCGGGTTATCCTTATGGGATTCCGTGCTAATTTCTGCTGTCGTGACCAACAATACTAGAGACTTAACCGAAGATCAAATTTCGTCGCTAAAGGATATTCTTAAGTCTGAAAGCACTTTGGAGATTATTAAAAGATTGGGGATGCTTGAAATTTTTAGGGAAAAATTGAGACCATTGTGGGTGTATCCAGAGCCTACCGATAAAGCACCAAATCCATTACTGGAACCAGACCCCTTTCAGCCTGAGGGAGTTCCTAATCCATATCCAACGGACGTTGCGGCAGCAACTCCACAACCGAAACCTATAGCTACTATTTCGCTTCTTAGGTCTACTTGGGAACAGGAGGGAAAATCTGAAAAATTACGTATATCCCTAATAAGTGCATGGAATGATAGAAAGAGACTGGAATATCTCTCCCACGCACTCATCCAAGAAGGATTTAGGGGACTGGAGACAAAGTCACTTTATTCACAAATGGATTGGCTTAGTGGAATATCGAATTTTCATCAAAGTGCAGATGTAATTGTCGTTGTTCTATCCAGACAATCTGATTCGGAAATGTGGCATTTATTGGAAGAAATAATTGAGTTGGCATCAAAACGCAACAGTTTAACAATTATTTCCAGAATAGAGGATTTCCAGCCTCGACTAAGGTTGCGTAATTGGTATCAAATAGATTTATTCAAACCTGGTGACTACGATCTATTAGTTCAACAAATAATACAAAAATATAAGAGAACTGACAAAGATCCCGAATATGCGCCTCCGCCTAAAGCGGCTCCACCACCTTCTGCGCCACCTCCCATAATTGGCCGCATTGGCAGATTTTTAACAATCATCTCGTTTGTAGTTGCGCTCATGATTTGTTCGATAGCCTTGCTCAATGATTCTTCGACTTCGCAGCCAGTTGCGATACCATTGCCCCCTATCGTTTTATCTCCCTTTTGGCAGGGTGCGATTACCCTTTTGAAGGGTGTTTTCGTTGCAATTTTATTTACAATAATACCCATGTGGGCAGCTAAAATCACAGAATATAAAAGCAGGGTTTCCCAATCAATTACAGAAATTCTTATGTTTTCGATAGTCTTATCCATCGTTGCATTATTCATGTTCAAACTGCAGGGCGATGGCACATGGATGTTTTTTGCTATTGCAATTGCCGCTATTTTAGATGGGGGTGGTCACTTGCTTGACTATCTCAGGGAAAATCAAATTGACCAAATTAGAAGGGAAATAGATGGCAAGCAGAAGTCGCTAAAGGCAAAGATGAAATCATCGCGTAAAGCGGTTAGGTTGGAGAAGGAGATCAATCAATATCAAGTTATGCAAGAGTATCTGCTTCGGTTTGATCAGATTTTCCAACGGGAAAGGATTTTATATGTTTCGTTACCCTCAGGGATATTTCTAGGAGTTATCTTTGGTATCTACAAAGATGCCAAAGTATTTGAGTACTTGGAGTACAGTATTTTATTTGTCTCGTTATTTGCCATGCTAATCCTTGGGTATTTTGTTGTGGAATTATTTGTGCGCATGATAAATCCTGTCTACGCTGGAGAATACACTCCGGATGTTACGATGGTATTTAATACTTCTGACCTTGAAAAAAACAGAGAGGAGAAAGAGAGCGCTCTTGGTTTTGCTAAGACAACTACAGAAATCAGATCGATGTATTTGTATGACTCCGCTCATAATATCTTTCTATTGGTAAGTTTTGCTTACATCTTTTTCTCTTCAATCAATCATATCTTATCCCTGAAATGGATTGTTTTAATAGCTCTTTTGTTATTGGTCTTTCTAAATCAAATACCTTTTGCTATTGGACAATCTTTGTTGAGGGAATACATATTAAAAAAATATGGAAGTTACGCTAGTGGCGTTATGGAGAGCGAATTGAAGAAAGATGAGTTTGCTCCACTTATGATAAAGCCGGAGTTTTTTACATCGATATTTACCATCGGTGCTGGTGGGCTCTTGATCGCCCTGGCAGAAAACTTTATTAAAGAGTTATTTAAATGAGTAATCAATCTTCCACCATCGTCCAACGCATCTGGAAATACTGCAACGTCCCACGGCTGTCGATTGCGGCTGGGGTCGAGTCCACGCCGGTGGCGTCCCTATCACGGGTGGGGCGGTTGCGGCAGTCCATGCTCAAGTCCGCGTTTGAGGGGAAACTCCTCTCGTAAAAAACATTGAAGACACAGGAGAAACCATGAAAGTATTTGCGCGAGTCACAGCCGTTAGTTTTATGATCATCGGTCTGCTGGTTATTTTTGGGGGAATTGCTTTCGCAGTCTCTGGAATGGTGAGCAACTCATCGTACCAAAATCCTACACCAAGTATGATCCCTGATTTTTCTGGATTGATTATCCTTGCCAGAATCGTTGGTGGTGGGGCAATTGGCTTGCAAGGACTATTTTTGTCGGCAATTGGTCAGGTTTTGTGGTTGCTTGGCGATATTGCTAACAACACCGAGAGAACCAGCCAAGCCATGTTTGCTCTGTTACGCCGAACTGGTCAGCAAAATCAATGATGTGCCAAGTTTCCGCTTACAGCGAATGGCGGCTGTCGCTGGCGGCGTCCCTGTCACGTGCGGGGCGGCGGGCAATTGGAGATTCTTGTCGTAAAAAAGAGTTAAATGAGGAGAAAAAATGACTTCGGAAACAAACTATCGTGAGCATCAAAATGAAATCAAAATTGTTATCAGTACAGTGTTGAATGAATACGAACCGGAAGAAATAGACTTGGTCGATCCTCTTTTGGAAAAGTATCTAAAATTGATTGAGTCTGGAGATTATGTCCAACCGTCAAGCAGTGCAAGAAAAGATATCCCATTGGGTTTTGGTGGGGATTCCAGTTTACTGATTGCTATTCTTATACCTGTTGTAACATCAACTTTTAGCAAACTTTTAGAGTATTTAACGGTAGACAAACTTCGCGAAGCCCGCATGGATGACAAGAAAAAGAAGGCTGAAAGGGATGAAGGGAAAATGGGATTCCAAACTCATATAGACAAAGTTAATGATGAAATTGTAATCAAGATTACAGGAGCAGGGATATCTAAAAAACAGGCAAAAGAACTTGCTTCCAGAATTATCAGTTTGATATTACAAGAAATGAAGAAGCGTTCTTAGAAAAATGAATATACCTTCATTCCCCCGAACCAAAACACCTTATCTGGACTTAACCACCCTATATTTTGTGCTGGTGATTGGGTTATATCCACTCTATTTTATGAGCATGATCATCGGTGGACAGCTTGATGTTGTCCTTGCCGATGGACTCGCAACTGCCATAAATGGAGTCATTATTCTTGCTCTTACTATCTGGTCATTTTTAAGGGATCCATATATAAAAATAAGAAAATATGGTATGTCCCCCATGTCAGTGAAAAACCCACAAGTGGTAATACGGTTTATTACACTTGCCAAGAAGATTGGTCTAAAAAAAATTCCAATCCTGTTGCGAATCCCGGATAGTGGAAATTCGATAGCTTTAACTTTTGGAACGTTTACGCACCGCTACGTAGCAATTTCAGACCGTCAGCTTGAATCCATGTTGAAGAATAATACATTTGATGCTATTATTTTGCACGAATTAGGGCACATTGCCTCGGGAGATATTTGGAAGGTGGGACTGTCAATTCAATTCACAAAATGGCTTTTAGTATTTGAAACTGCTTCTTTTATTCGGGCGGTTGTTGATTCTCCTAACCTGGATTTATTTTTTATAACAGAACAATTTATTACCCTTGGTGGTATGTTAGTGGCTGTTTTTATATTCATTGCAACACGAATCCTGATTCAAATAAGAGAATTTGCAGCGGATGAATATGTCATATCTCACTTGGGCTCTGAAACAGAGTTGATTAGATCCCTTACTAGTTTAATGGAAGAAATGCACTTCCCGAATGTGGACATTCCAAATTCTATTATTGGCAGCAGGAAGAGAGGATTATTATCAAGACTTTTTAGTTTCCATCCAGACACAAGAGATAGAAAGAGCGTAAGCCGGAAAAAGGAAGAACTTGACATATTAATCTCTAGGATGGCTTTTATATTTGGCATTGTAGTCGGCCAGATTGCATCTTATTATTCGAATGTCAAATCAGGCCCCATTTTGATTGGGTGGATGATGCTGTTGGGTCCTTTTTTCTTAACTCCAGCAATTTCGTCTTTATACAATAATAATAAGGTTTCACGATTGTGGATGACCGTCTCAAGTGTATTATTTTTTTGCGCAGGTAGTGCCTTATTACTTGTGATACGGTCATTGCCTAGCACTTTTTACGAGATTAGCCATGCAACAAATAAGCCAGTTTTTATGCATGTCCAAAATGGTCTAACACACGATATGTCCTTTTTTTTCGATATTTTCTTTATCGTTATCATTATTATGCCGTTTATCCTTTTTATTATTGTATCCATCTTTTCATATCTTTATCAAAAAATTCTTCCTCATAGGCATTTCATGACCCCATGGCTTATGCAAATACCTCTCAATCTAGGTATATTCTTGCTCTGGACAAATTGGATGAATGGCGCAGAACTTAATCTAATGCATGTTGGGATTCTTTTTGTTGTCGAAATAATATGGTTGTTTATTGTCATTAAAGGAAATTTCAAAAATCATGCCCAAACATTTCCTTCATTATAGAAGAAATATTTCGAATTCTTGGTTGGCATTGGGATTCGCTTGTTTTGGAATAACAATTTTTATATTAGTCGTTTCCGTAACTATGGGAGGGATACAGTCTATCATCCCATCGATCTGGCTATCGATACCCATAACCATTTTAGTTGGGTCACTTGTTCATACTCTTTTTTCAAGAATACAAGCACGATGGATCCTGTCAATTCTCGGATTGATTATGATTGCAACATGGTTCTTTACGAGTACAGGTGTGCGGCAATTAGCGGCGGTGGTCGTCCTTCCGGAAAGATATGGAATTAATATTGCCGCTATGATTGGGATTATCTTGCTATCAGCCTGTAGCATAGATTATTTTGTTGCTCATCCAAACTTTGCTGTGATTTTAATTGCAGTTATCTTCCTAAACCGTATTCAAGCGTGGTTGACAACTTCATCCAATCAGTCTTTTAATTCGACAATCAATTTATTACTTGCATTATATGTAGTGGTTATTTATGTAACGATTGGTAGCGTCGTGGTATACGAATTTCTAGCTTTTCTCTTCCACGAATTTTACACACCTAAGAGAAATATATTCCATGAAGAATAAAGTGCTATCTTTCAGCCTGATCGTAGTTGCCGTAAGCATTTTACTTTTTTTGATGTTTTCGTATGGGTATGTGCCATTAAGTGCCATCCAAGCCGAAAATTTTGCAACGAGAGCGGAAAATATTGGTAATAATGATCTGCTCTCTGAAGAAGCCGCAAACTTACTGTCAAAAGCAAAAGAGCTGTCGCCCAATTACTGTGGCGTTCGTTTTTACTTGGGTAGATATTACTACGATCAGGCATTTTTCAACCGTAGAGAATCCACTAAAATTGAGGAATCATACGATCATGCAAATGCAGAAAAGGCAATAGCTGAGTTTCAAGAGGTCATAAAAGGTTGCAGGGGATCCAATTTCGAGAATCTATCCCTTATGTATCTGGCAAGAACTTATTATTGGTCAGGCAATTTGACCACGGCGATTTCAGTGCTGGATGAGTTGATTGCTAATCTTCCAGAAAAGAATTCTATATTATCTCCGGTTTATGACCTCAGAGCAGATGCATATCATCAATTAAATGACAGGGAGAATGAATTAATTTCATTGATACTCACTATGTACAATGAATCCGAAATGGAGGATCAAGGTGATAATATCTTAAGAATACAAAATATTCTTAAAGAATCTTCTTATTTGGTCGAGGAAGTGTTACCAACAAGACCATTAGGATTTGGAAAATATACATCTGCAACAATAACTTCTGATGGCATGATGCAATTGTTTGCGATATCAAATGATGGTATCTCGTTGGGAAGATATCAGAAGAGGGAAGAACGCTGGCAATTAGTGGATTATTTGCTTGTGGACGAAACTATTTTGGGAAACGTTTCGATTGACCAGGATCAAAATACCCATGTTGTGTTTGCCTCAGGAAATCAGTTGTATTATTCCTCAAACGTAACTGAAATTGTGAATACAATTCTGCCTGTCAATTTAAATGACTATTCATTGATGTCACAGTTAAGTAATAATTTAGTATCAACAAGGCTGTCGTCATTGCAAATGACACTTGATGATTTAAATATACCTCATCTTGTATGGGGTCATGTAGATATGGGAGTTTTCTATTCTACCGTGAGTGATGGGGCTTTAACTGGGACCTCATTGATATTGCCATATGGGACAAATCCTGATATCAAAGTTGAAGGGGAACACGTTTATGTTGTTTGTAACACATTCTCGTCTGCAGGAGTGTTTCCTAGTTCACAGACGCAACTGCTGTTCCGTGAAAAAATAGGAAGTGTTTGGCAACCTATTGTTAAATTAAGTAACAGCGAAATTTGGTCTGGGGGAGCATCTATGGAAATATCCCCTGATGGAACAATTCATGTAGTTTATATCGCAGGTGCTTCGGTGGAAGATGCACATTTAATGTATGTATTCAGAAATCCGCAGGGCATTTGGTCTATTCCTGAGGTTATTGCCAATGGTGAGATCCGCCCTTGGATACCTGATAACTATGGAGGAAAATATACAGCAGCAACAACCATGATGGAGGATGGTTCATTGACTGTTATATGGCGTGCGCCTTTGAACAATGATATGACAGCAGTTTTGGGGCGTCAGCTAGTTATGGGTCAGTGGATGACTGTCACAGTCATAGATTCAATTGAAGGTAAAGATTACTACGAAAGCCCATCCATTGTGGAAACAGCAAACCTGCCAAAAGATATAATCAAACTTCTCTGGTTTGATTACGGCGAACCAATAATAAAAGAATGGAAACCTTGATAGGCAATTTATTTATGTCTACTCAATCATCTACCATTGTTCAGCGTGTCTGGAATTACTGTAACGTTCTGCGAGATGATGGAATCTCCTACGGCGATTACGTCGAGCAACTCACCTATCTCATCTTCCTGAAAATGGACGATGAGAACGCCTCGCTTGGCAGACCGAGCGCCATCCCCGAAGATTTGCGCTGGCGTACCCTGCTCAAAAAAGACGGCGTCACGTTGGACGGCGAAGCACTCGAAGCACATTACATCCACATTCTCGCCTCGCTTGGTAAACAGCCTGGCATGATCGGCGTCATTTTTCGCAAGGCGCAGAATCGCATACAAAACCCCGCCCGTTTGCGCCGTCTCATTGAATTGATCGATAGCGAAAACTGGAGCGGGCTGGAAGTGGACGTCAAGAGCGAGATATACGAAGGCTTGCTCGAAAAGAACGCGCAGGATACAAAGAGCGGCGCGGGTCAATACTTTACTCCGCGCGAGTTGATCAAAGCCATTGTGGAGGTCATGCGCCCCGAACCCGGTGACACCATTTGTGACCCTGCTGTGGGTACAGGTGGTTTTCTACTCCTCGCCTACGACTTCATCACAGAGGAATACAAGCCGCTCGATCAGGACCAGTGGAATCACTTACGGCACAAAGCCCTTCACGGCTGGGAAATCGTGGACAACACTGCCCGCCTGTGCGTGATGAATCTATACCTGCATGGCATTGGTCATGAAAGCACATCATCTCCGATCATGGTTGAGGATGCGCTCGCGAAGAAGCCAGGCTTCAGCTTCCGCATGGTTCTCAGTAATCCGCCCTTTGGGAAAAAATCCAGTATTGCCACAGTGACAGATGCAGGTGAAACGAAAAAAGAGACCACTGTCATCGAACGTGACGACTTTTGGGCGTCCACCAGTAACAAGCAGTTGAACTTCGTCCAGCACATTGTCAAATTGTTGGAGATTAATGGACGCGCGGCGGTGGTCGTTCCTGATAATGTGCTATTTGAAGGCGGTGCAGGTGAAACCATCCGCAGGAAACTGCTGGAGGAATGTGATGTCCACACTTTGCTACGGCTTCCTACAGGTATTTTCTACGCCCAGGGCGTCAAAGCCAACGTTATCTTCTTTGATCGGCGCACCGGCGGTGAAAAAGCGTCCACTGAAAAATTGTGGATCTACGACCTGCGAACCAATATGAACTTCACGCTCAAGACCAATCCGCTTGTGCGGGAGGACCTGAACGAATTCGTCAAATGCTACAACCCGAAGAACCGCCACAAACGCAAAGCCACTTGGACCGAGTCAAACCCCGAAGGACGTTGGCGCGCTTTCACCTATGAGGAACTCGCCGCGCGGGATAAGGTCAATTTGGATATATTCTGGCTGCGCGATGAGTCACTGGAAGACTCCGCGAATTTACCCAATCCGGACGTCCTAGCTGTGGAGATTGTCGAAGACTTGGAAGCAGCTCTTGAACAATTTAGAGGCATTGCAAATGAACTGGGAGAGGAATAGAGAATTAATTGGCTCAAGGCTGACTTTCCAACTTAACAATTAATTGTGCTTAAAACAAAAAGCCCCTGATTTTCAACAGATCAGGGGTTTGCTATCTATATAAACCTGAACCTCATCAGGTATTGTTGCAGCCTCTCGTGCGAGATAACCCTTCCGCTGTATTCCTCCCGCCATGAGCCATCTTCCAACGGGATGTACACCAACGGCTTTCTCGCAGGCAACACCAATCCGCATTGAAATGGCAATCGGGTTTCGAACAATCGTCGGCGTTCCTCTCTGCGTCTGCGGAACAACTCCCTCTTGCTCAATCCCTTCTTTTGCAATTCACCTGTGAAAAGGGGTACTTGCATCTGGGCTAACGGCTTATCAGAATAAGTTGTTCGAGAACTTGGTTTGCTCCTAACATGAACACTTCTCCCGGAGTTGGACTTAATCCCCGCACACTTGGGACCCATGCCAATTGCAATGCTAAGGGGAGATTTTAACCGCCGACCGCATTTCTTACATCTTGGTTGTTTATCCATCATAACCTCCATAACAGAATTCAACAGTCCGGGTGCCATACCCGGACTGTTGTCGTTTTCCTGCATCAATTATGGAATACAGGGCTTTAGAAAAGGGATACTTGATTTTGCCTCGCCTGTTTGGGACGTGATCTGCCAGCAAATCTTCCTGCAACGCCTTTGTTTGTCATCCAATCAGACCAGGAAACCGTCTTGGGCATTTCAGGGACTGGTAACGGCGCACTTGGAACTGTCGGGCAACCCATTGGTGAATTGGAAACAACCATCTCATCTGCAAAGAGCGATTGCAGATCAGGAATATCTGCCGACTCCAGCGCTTCGCGTGCCAGCTTCATGAGAATGTCGCCGTCTTCTTCTGGGACGATTGCCCCGCCTACCTCGTCCCCGTACAAGAGTTGGGCTGCCTTCATCTTCTGACCCATCAATGCCAGCGCCCTTGCTTCCATCGCTTCACTGTAAACTGAGAAGATCGCCTTGACTGGTTTGGTCTGCCCCAACCGCCAGACTCTGCGGACTGCCTGCCACAAGGTGTAAAGTGAATATTCAATCTCCGCAAAGACCACGGATGAGAAGGCAACTAAATCAAGCCCAGTTTCCACCAACTTCGGATTGACCACCAGGGCATCCAGACCAACCACCCGTTTGGCAATCCATTCCTCACGTTTGCGCGGATTGACGCCACGGGTTAAAACTTCCGCCCGCACACCACCATCCCGCAGCACTTTCAAGATGCGATCCTGAATATCGCGTGTTCCAGTCTGGCGCAGGTAGATCAACACCTTGCGTCCCTGCTGGCGCTCCGCACGACAGAAATCCACCAACCAGGATTCCTTGGGCATGGCTTCGCCATCAACCACCGCCGGCAACTCCATCAGCTCTTTTCGTCGAATGACTTCTCCTTTCTGATTAACTTCATCCACCTCAACAACCTCATCGCGGAAGGCGGAATTTGGACGCGCCAGAGTCCATTGCAGCCAGGTCGAGAGATAGCGCCGGTTCTTGATGGCAAGGTCATACAACTTCTTCGCCATCACGCGATATTGGCTGCTTTGTTCATCCGTCATTTCCAATGTAACCACTTCCTCGGCATAATGCGGCAATGCCAATCCCAAATCCTTCAAGGACAGGAACACCGTAGTATCCAATAGACGGTTCACAATGGCAGGCGAAATCCCAGGTTGTTCCTTTGCCTGATTCTGATACCGCCGATTTCCAGTGAAACCATCTTCATCCCCGTCCTCTTCCGCGCGTTTGCTCTTGCGGGTCATCTCCAACACACCATATAACCGTGCCCAACGTTTTTCATCGTTGAAGGCAAAATCCTTGCGAACACTGGCGCTCAAGCGGTGAAGCAACCAGAAGATGGAAGTGCTCTTTCCGCCGAAGAATGTACCTGTCAGTGTCAACGCGTATTTCGTTGCTTTTACGAGCTGATGGAACGCTATGCCCCTGTCGCTAGCTTTGGCAGCCATTTGATGGAGTTCATCGGTGACCAACAATTTGAATTCACCTCTTGCGTGTTTTGCAATATAGTCAGCAATTGCCCAGCGCCGCCCGGTAAATTGAAACATGGGCGTGCCACACTTCCGCCTGCCCCATACCGGGTTGCCATATTCATCACGCCTCAGGCGCTTGTGTTCATCCAGTTCATAGCCGGAAATCTCTGCATCACAGAAACGACGCTTATCACCCAGATCATCAAGAGTGGTCGCGGTCTTGACAAACCCACCTGGTAAATTGATTTGGATCGGGGTACCACAAACTGGACAGCATAATGCTTCAAATACCTGCCCGTCATCCTCATCTACAAACTTCTTTCGAAGCACTGCATGTTCCCAGCCAGCGCCATATTTTGCAGATGTGTGAGCGATGACTGCAACAGCCTTTTTGCCAAGTTCACCAGTTTTATAGAGGTCCAGAAACCTACGGACATCATTGATGTCACCTGGATCATCGGCGTTGCGACCGATACGACTTAGTTCCATAGCCTTCGCATCAGGTATGGTCTCTTCGATCTCACGAATCCATTTTGGAACGAGATGAGGTGGGCAGAGTACTATGGCAGGATATGCACCCAGTAGTTCCGCTACCCCAGAGCCAATGGTTGTGTTGTGGGTAACAATGTATTCATCAGTCACATAGAGTTGATTTTCACTGTCCAGCATGATGCACTGGGCGAAATCTCGGCCGACATGCTCAATCTTTACGATTGAACGATGAGGTTCATATTTGCCTTGTGGACGATAAGCATTTGCCTTTCGGGACAGGCGAAATGGCATGATATCTGATGGGAGTTTTATATAGAGACGATAACCGAGTCTTCCATTCATTTTTTCGCCGTTATGCGTATATATTGGATGTTTGAAACTGGCTGATACGGTACCTCCAAGCGATTGAACTATTTCCTTTACTCCTTTTGCCAATTCCAAAGAGGTGGTTAAGTAATCTGCAGCTATAGAGTTTGCTACTGTGCCATCAGTATCCAGCAAACCTTGAAGCAAAGCCAAACGATCAGCGCTATCTGAATATAGATAATCATTCGGAATAAACTTTTCGTAAGATTTATGTCCCATTAAGCCCAAATCCCTGATACAGTCGAGTAAGGGATTTCCAGTACCTATATGTCCTACAGTCAGTCTCCAACTATATTTATTTCCATTGGGCCTTAGTTGTACTGGATGAGGCAGACACTCTCTAACATAATCCAGTATCTCGTCATCTGCAGATGTTAGTGAGATTGACTTTGTTGACAAACCACCATCACCTAGGAGTACGCCAAGCAGATATGGATGAATAGGTAATGATTTCTTCTGAAACTCAACAGGCTTAACCATTGGTATAAATACCTGGTAATTGCCTGAGTTTGAATGTGCTAAAGGTTCATCCATAAGTTGATATAGGGGTTTTACATAGCTTGGTTTCCCTTTCCATTTCCTGAGCGGCGAGTAAACTTTCCAAAGATGTTCGGCCGTACATTCTGTATAGCTGCCATCACTAAAAGTTACCCTATAAATATCCGTCACGCCTTGAGGAAATACACCAATTACATTGGCATATCCACCATTTGGATTGATTACCATATCACCGACTTGTATATCGCCCATGAGTTTATATCCTGTCGGTGTATAAACCTTTGCTGTAATTTTGGACGCCTTTCCCGCTCCCATCTCGCCCTGAATGTTGCCAACACCATTCCTGCGTATGGATCGAGCAATCGCTGTTGCTGTATGTCTCTGCGCCGGCAACAGCCCCGCCTTCTCCTGCCCAGGCAATGGCTTTCGCTTTGTACCCAAAGAGTCCAAGATAACAATCTCTTCCGGAGTCGGATCAAAGTTGTACAACGGTCGATAGGTGGACAGGATGTGCGCCCCGATCTGATCGCCATACTTGTGCATGAACTTGGAAAGCGGATCAACGGTATCAATGATCTCGATCCCGCTTTGGCGCAGGATGGCAACTGTGGAAACGAAACGGTCACGGAAGACTTCGGAGGTCACATTGCCTTTCTTGTCTGTGTTCTCCTCCACCTTCTCCGTGACTTTCACGACCCGCCCTTTGACCAACATCGGTTTGCCATCCTCATCGGTCAGCCGCAGCGTTCCCATCATGCCGGATGCCATCAACATCGCGATGTGACCCTTCTTTAAGGGCATGACCGGTTGCTTCAACTCACCCAAGCCGCGCGAAGGATTGAGCAGGTCCAGCCATTCCTTTGAAGAATGCAATCCACGTTTTTGTGTCGCATCCACGATCTCTTCCGGCTGCCAGTCCATGCGGGAAAAGCGGATGGGTTGTCCTCCTGATCCTTTATCAGTGGCAGGAAGCAGTTCATACAACGGTGCTTCCACTTCCACCAACATGGGTGGTTCCACGTCTGCCCATGCCTGCACCTGATGAATTTCCTCGTAGGATGGGATCTTGTACTTCACTCGCTTGGTCGCCAGCACGATGACCTGGTTGAATCCGGTCTCAGGATAGCGGTAGATACGGACGTTCTCGTAATACCCAGCCAGATGGGACGCGACATCAAGATCGCGCAGCAACGGATGCGGAACGATGTAGACCAGAACGCCGCCACGGACCAGTTTGGGCGTGGTGGATTTCAGGAACTCCAATTCCAAACGTTTCTGGTCGCCCAGGCGATCATGGCTATAGGGCGGATTGAGGAATAACAGGGTGATGGACTCGCTGGTCAGATAACAGGATTGCCAGGGCGTATTGAAGAGGCGATCCATATTCTCAGCAGCCAGTGCGGCGCGTACTGGCGATAATTCCGCACCCCAACTCTGGCAGTTCAAGGCTTTTGCCAGGATGGATGCGGCTGTGCCTTCACCGGCACAGGGATCAAGAAGCCTGCCAGAGTCGGCAGGCTTGAAATAGGTTTTGAGCAATTCAGCGACGTGGTCTGCTGTTGGGTAAAACCCGAGTCGTTCTAGAGCGGGGGGACGCATGGTAATCTCCTTTTGGAAAATAAAATCCCCCACACCGAATAGCATGGGGGATCGGGTTTATTTGGTTTACTTACTTGACCTTACAAAACAACCGCCCGGCGATGTTCACAAAGCCGAGCGGTTCATTCTTGTCCAAGTCTACGAATTCCGGTGTGCCGCGAGTCCAGTCGGCTTCCGAATGCCGGAACTGGATCACCAATGTGCGATGGTCACGACGCAACTCGTTCCACATCTGCCAGACCTCGCCGCGCCCTTCGCAGTAGGTGAATTCAAAGTGTTGCAGGACAACTTCTGCAATATGCTGCTTCCGGGCTTTGGCAGGCATCTTCACATCCACAAAGTCCAGCAGATGCAGCCAGTCGGCTTTGCGCAGCTGCGCCAGCCAATACGATGGATGACTCTCTGGAGCCTGTGCCATGTGCAGATCAAAGATCTGATTTGCCTGAATGGTTAGAAACATCACTACCTCCTATATCTTCAAAATATCCTGGTCAAGCAAACCCTGCACCAGATCCACCCAGGGCTTGTTCAAGTCGATGCGCACCCCGCCACGGCAATCGCCGCCAATATCCAGACGCTGGATGTATTCCGCATCCAAGGCATAGTCCCAGAGAGTCTGTGCCCAGTCATCCGGGATGGGAAAGGCGAGGGTCTCCTGCAGGCGCTTGATGGTCAGAGTT
The DNA here is from genome assembly GCA_023382575.1 of Anaerolineales bacterium. Taxonomy (GTDB): domain Bacteria; phylum Chloroflexota; class Anaerolineae; order Anaerolineales; family Villigracilaceae; genus Villigracilis. The sequence continues at coordinate 12,136 of JAHDWC010000015.1, read as the reverse complement.
TTCAATTTCTCCTCGACCGCTTCATCCTCAAAGACCAGGGCATAGGCGACATCATCCTTTGCCTCCCACTTGCCAGGCAGCGCCTTGCGGCAAACGATCCCGGCATGCAGGACATTGAATTCCGGCAAGGGATGGGTCATCATCTTTACTTCACCATCGGCAAGCACAGACGTGCCATGCAGGGAACTTGCGCCTTTGCCGCGGATCAAGGAAGCCCAAAGGCTTTCCACGCTGGTCTTGTGAGCTGCGATCCCGACATACACCAACGTGTGTTGATACGGTCGATCCTTCAGGATCGCATAGCCGGTGACATCGGCACGTGTGTGGGCGTTGCTCAGGATGGGAATACGTCCATCCGGGTAGAGATGTGGAACGGGAACTGCATCGCGTAATGGCTCGATGCGGTACAGATAAACGCCTGCCTGTGCTCGCACCAGTTCACGATTGATCTCCCTCAGCAGCTCCGCGGCACTTTCGCTGATGTTGATACTGGTGAAGGTCACTTCGACTTCATCGGATTGGATCTTCACCGTGCGCGCGTTCAGATCCACGACACCGATCCCTGCCTTCCACTCCCGTTGGTTCATCAATAAGGCAGGCAACTCCGCACCAGGCTTGGGTGTGAACCAGAGCGCTCCATGAAATGGAGCTTTGGGTGCCGGATCAAACATGCCATATGGAGCGGTGTAGTGGTCGCGTCCCTGATAGTCCACATCAGGCAGATCGTTCAGGCAAGGCAGCCAGAATTGTTCATAGGAAGATACGAGAGTCTTGCCCTTTTCTGCTGCCTCCTGTTGGGCGATTCTTAATTCTTCGATGCGTTCCTTGATGTATTCATCTTCGTAGGGTTCGGTCCAAGTGTTCATTGGGTTTCCTCCAAAGTTTTGTATTCCTCGATTTGGATCTCGTCGTCGATCAAGGTTAGAGTCAGCCAGGAATCGGGGTTGTCCTCCAGTCCCAGATGGACTTGTTCACCGGGATGATCTTTTGCTATTTTTCGCGCAAGAGACAGGGCATCCGGCAGATTGCCATCCATTTGGTTGGGGTCTAATCCAAATTGATGAGCGATCAGGTTGCCTGCGCGCCAGACCTTGAAGATGCCATGCACTTCAGACAGGCGTTCCTCGGGTAGCGCGGTCAGGTCCAGGCGGTAATCCTCCAACGCCGCGTCAAGTGAGTCCCAGGTGATGCCGAGACTGGAGTCGTGGTGATGAAAGACATCCTGCAGCAAACCGATGGCATCCTCACGGATGATTGCCTTGCCAACCCGGCGGGCAGCTTCATAGATACCCTCCACCTGCCAGACGTGCGCGATCTTGTCATGCCAGAAGCGGTGCAGGCTGGGCAGGATGGTGTTGGGTTCGAGATGAAGATCATTTGCGATGGCATCCGCCATCTCTTCGATCATGTGGTCGTACATGGGGTCTCCTTGTTGGAAATAAAAACTGCGGGCTCGGTGGTTACCGAACCCGCAGTTCAACTAATTGATGATGGATTAGCGTTTTTTCGTGCGAACCTGACACAGTTCAGCGAGCATGTCCTCCAGTGACATGCTCGACTCGTGCCATTGTTGCGCCAGCCTGTCGGCGATCTCGGACACGCTCGCAGACGATGCACTTAGCAGGAGCACGCAGTTCCCTAGATCGTGCAGGGTGAGCTTCGTACCCACTTCTAACTGGGCACGTTTTCTCAATTCACTTGGCAGGGTGACCTGCCCGTTGCGGCGGACACGCACTTCAAATACGGTCTTCATGTTCGTCTCCATATTTTGATTTTACATTAGGTGCTGGTTTGGATGATCGGTTCGTTTTTCCATCATTTTGACTACATGGCTTTGGGAGACCAGCCAACGCTTCAATGCTTCTCGTTCCTTTTCGATCTGCTGAATAAGGTCGGCACGCACTTTGGTTTCATCCCAGCCGCTATGATGTGCCTGTTCCAATTCCTTCATGAATTGGGTGATATCGCGTTTTGCCTCAGGGATGGGATCAAAAGTGGGATCGGTGGTTGCTTCCACCTGCACAAATTCATGCCAGGGATGATCGTCCTCATTCACGACAGCGAAGAAGCGTTCCTCAAGTTGCACCTGCCGGGCGATGAAGAACAAACCATCAGAGAACAAGGCGCGGACCTGTGTATCAATCTCCTCAATACTCAACTGCTTTTCATTCGAGAGGATGACCTCGCCGTGCTGCTTGTAATTGCTGGAATCGCGGTACAGGTAAATAAAGCGAATGTTAGTCATGGGAAACCCTGCCTCCCTCCGCCCAGCCCTGTGCCTTGATATTGCGCGCCCACAGGCTCAGGAAGGCGGAGACCTCCTTATGGAAGCGGGTGTCGATAAAAGTCTGTCCATTCCGTTCGATGAACTTCGTGCGATATCCGAAGAAGGCTTGCGTGATGCCGGTCGGCACCCAAGAGGGATAGTGCAATTCGACATCCGGGTCGGCGATCAGGTCGCCATTCTGTTCGAAGTAATGCGCGACGGAGATCATGTCACCGTGGCGTTCGATCACCAGCGGCTGATAGCCGGTTTTCTCAAAGCGTACATGGAAAGAATCTTTGGTCTGGAAATCTTCCAGCAGGTTGTGGGACTTGAGCAGGTGTTCGATGGTTTCTTGAAAGAGCGTGGTCATTTGGGTTTCTCCTTGAAAAAGTTGGAGGACAGCACGTGCTGTCCTCCATTGTTTGATCTATTCATCCCAACCGCTGATGCGGTCTTCGTAGGCGTAGTCCAGCCAGTTGTCATCGCCGAGGCGCGCGGCGTTCTCGTACTGTTCCACCAGCGGTCCCTCATCGGGTTCGTCGTCCACTTCCTGGTACTCATGATCCGGACGCAGGATGACATCGGCGGGGAAGTCGCCCGCCTTCCAGATCGGGAGCGTGCGCGCCAGGTGATAGCCCGGTTTGCAAAATTCCTCCGGGTCGAGCTCCGGCGAGACGATCACCACATATTCATCGCTCTCGGAAAGGTAGTGGGCGAGCAGATAGGGACCCAGCTCGGAGAGCGGCGCCTGTCGATATTCAAAGGGCGGCAGGGGCACACCGGCTTTGGCGAATAGCCAGGTGATCTTCTCCTTGAGCCACTCAATATCGGCATCGCGGTTGAAGATCGTGCGGCGGTGGAAATCGCGGGGAATGGCGGTCAGGTTGCAATACTCGTCCGGTTTCTGATCCGCCAGGGCGTAAGCACTGGTCTCGATCTCCAGCGCCACAATGGACTCGTCCTCCCATTTCCATTGCACACTGCCCACATACTCGCAGGGCTTGGAGAAGGCGCCGGGAGTCATCACGATGCCATCCCAGCCTTTGGGGTGATCCTGCGGCGTACACCAGACTTGGAAGCCGCCGCTGCCTGCTTCGAAGATCGCGGCGGGATCGGGGTTGCTGGCGATGTCCAATTCGCGTGCCAGGTCGAGCACGGGTTGGATGCGTTTGTATTCGGATGTGTAAGACATAATTTGCTCCTTGTAATTGTGGGTTGGATATATGGGAGAAAGATCTGTAGGTTCGTGTAAAGGACATTTTGATTTCGATTTAATACGGCATATGATTACTCCTCTGAACAGACTAAAAGCGGGCAAGACATGGCTCTTTGGAAGCCATGTCTTGCCCGCTGGATAGGGCTTCAGCAAGGTCAAGTTCGTTCGTTTATTGAGATTACTGCTAAGTGCAAACGGTAGTTCAGGAAGGGATTTTCTGTTGAAATTTCGCAGGGTTTTCCTGGACATATTTTGCAATGTGATACTCTCCCGGCGAAAACGTATAATTTTATAGAATGACGAACTCACCTCGTTTTTGGGAAAAAACACTCCTTGCCATCAGGAAAGCAGACTGGGAAGCTGTATATCGCACCGAATTGCCCCGTATCTACAACTACTTCCGCTATCATGTCGGCGATGCCCGACTGGCTGAGGATTTGACTGCTGAAACTTTCGAGAAAGCCTGGAAGAATCGCCACCAATATCGGAACGACCTGTCCGCATTCTCAACCTGGTTATTCACGATCGCCAGGAACCTGGCATCCGATTATTTTCGAAGAGCACGAGACGAGGTCTCGCTCGAAAATGCTGTCAACGTATCCGATGATGAACCCTTGGAGAGTTTGGTCCAGCGACGTTCGGACATCGAAAAACTTTCAATGCTGCTTGGTCAGCTATCGGATCGTGACCGCGAACTGGTGGCGCTCAAATACGGTGCGGGTCTTACCAATCGCAAGATCGCCCAGCTCCAGGGCATAAGCGAATCCAATGTCGGCACCATTCTTCACCGTGTTATGCAGCAATTACGTACTGCATGGGAGAAACGATCATGAACGACGATTTTATTCACCTGATGTACCAATCCCCATCACCGGAGTTTGCCCGCTCCTTGTATACAAAACTTATGCAAGGCGAGGAAGATCATCCTGTCATCCAGCAACATCAGGCTGCGAAACGGATCGCTACGATTGCAGTGGCAACGCTGTGTCTGATCACTTTGATCCTGATGGTGTCACCAACTGCCCGGGTTACCGCTCTTACGGTCATGCACGATATCATTGAGAAGATAACGGTTCGAGGTGTTACAGTTCTTGTCAGTGATGAACCTCCGAATACACAACCTGCAGAAGAGAGCGTGTCGTATTCGATGGTGTGGAGTCCATTAAGTCCCGACAGGATCTCCAGCGACCACCCCTTCTTCGCGAAACTTCCAGGCTGGGTTCCCTCCGGTTATGTCCTTCAAGAGCAGGCGGCCCTGTACTATGCCTCGATTATCGAGACACCCCCATCGTCTGCGTTGTTTCAGTGGGAAAATGAAATCGGGGAATTGATCCAACTTGAAGTTATGCAAGGCTCATGCTTGAACGGTCAATTCCATGACCCGGATGATTTGCTGCACGATCGAAGATCCGATTGCACGCTTGCAATATACATCACGGTTAGGCCGGAAAATAAACAGGAAGTGCTCACGGTACATGATCAACCTGCTGTGTTTTTTCATGGAATTATGGGCATTGCAGATCTGTCCGGCCCGGTTCAAACATGGAATCCCTCGCGGTGGAAGTCATTCGACGATGGAACAAATGGGTTGACACTGATTTGGGAAAACGAGGGAAGGACGTATTCCTTGATCACGGTATCAACGACAATGACCAAGCAGGATTTGCTTCATTTGGCAGAATCTATTCCGTAATATTGACCACCATCCTAGATGGGTGATGAAGCGAAAAGGATGTGAGCCTCGTTGAGGCTCACATCCTTTTTTAGAAATCCTGTATCCGCCCCAGCAATATCAACTCTTTGGTTTCCTCCACATGCAGGCACAAGTGATATTCCACATATCGACCTTTGACTTTGTCATCGTGGAGATAATCGAAGGTGAAGGAAAGGGAGGGACGTTGCGCAAGCGCCAGATGGTGATGGGCAAGCCAGAGCGCGTCGTAGAGCTGCTGGTCATGATCGTCCTCATTGCCATGTTGCAGGGCATCATTCAGGGACTGGCTGATCTCCACCTGCTTGGTGAAGCCCAGGCAGGCAGTTGCCCAGCCAGCATCCAACCAAGTGGTGACTTGCAATCGTTTGCGAGATGGCGCAAGAGTAAAAGTCAGATCGAGAGTCAGTTGCATAATTCCCCCTACCCAAAGCCCAGCCCGCGTTCCTTGAGGCTGACCCATTTGCCCTGTCCGATCACAAGATGATCAAGCACATCGATGTCCAGTAATTTGCCTGCCTGCACCATTGCGCGGGTTACAGCGACATCATCGGGTGAAGGGGTTGGATCACCGGAGGGATGATTGTGGACCACGATGATCGCGCAAGCATTGCGGGTGACAGCAGGCTGGAAGACTTCGGCGATGCGCACCTGTGAAGAGTTGACCGAGCCCTGGTAGACTTCGACGATCTCCAACACACGGTTGCGGCGATCCAGCAGCAGCACGCGCAGGTGTTCCTTTTCCAGCAGCGTCATCTCGGATTGCACCAGTGCGGCGGCATCGGCAGGCGAGTTGATCGCGATGCGTTCATCGGCTGGCAGACTGAGACGCAGCCCCAGATGGAGCGCAGCTTTGATGCGCACGGCGGTCGCCTGGTTGATGCCCTTCACCCTGGCCAATTCCTGCGGATGGGCTTGATAAATGCGGCGGATGTCGTCCCCGAAATGCGCCAGCAGGTCCTGGGCGATCTCGATCTGTTTCTGCCCGCCGATCAGGGCGGCGAGCAACTCGGTTTGGTTGCAGGATGTCGCATCCTGAGTGACGCGATAGGCGGGCTGTTCGCGCAGCGGCATGGTCTTGAGGCGCGGTTGGGTATACGGGGATTGGACGTGCAGTAGAGTGTTCATGAAGACTCCTTGGGAAATGAAAGACGGCGCACCGATCGGTGCGCCGTCTTTGTTTGATGTTTGTTATGCCATTACCATCTCGGGCAGGCTGATCGCGATGGCTTCGTCTTCGGGGAAGGGATCCTTGAAGCCGTCCGAGAGCATTGGCATGATGACCGCGGTGAAGTTCCCGGCTTCGATCATGAGTGGTTTGGTGTTGCTCGTAATCTGCAGGGTCAGTTCGCCCTTGATCGCTTCGGCAGCGCGTTTGAGGTAGAGCGCAGACAGCCAGGCTTGGGCGTTCTCCCCACTGGTGATTGCCTCCAGGATGTTGCGCGCCTGTCCGGTCTCGGTTTCTGCGGAGGCGATCTTCGCCACACCGTTCACGGCTTTGAGGAAGGTGCTTTGCGTGCCCATCGCATTCACCATGCGGATCGATTGCAGCAGGCTCGCTTGTTGAACCTGCAGGGTCGCAACCGCGTTCGCGCGCGCATCGCCGAGCAAGGTCTTGATCTGCGCGGCAGGAAAGTTTCCATCCACTGTGACGGTTGCAAGCATCAGGTTCTTGGAGGACTCTGCGTTGCTGATCTGAAAGAGCGCGCGGTTGGCGCCATAGTTTCCCATGCGCACCGTGTCGCGCTCCTCGATCAGACTGGACAACAGGCGCACGCTGCTGATGGGCAGGGACACGGCAATAGAGTCGCGCGGTCCTTCCAGGACTTCGAGTACCTGACCAGCGGTGTATCCATCGGCAGCCAGTGCTACGGCTTGGGTCTTGTCCAGCATGAGATGCACGACCTGCAGGATGGCGCGCGACTCATCGGTCGAGGCAAAGGGCAACACGCGCAGCAAGCTGCGGAAGGTGCTGCCAGTACAGGTGGACAATGGATGCAAGTCGTTCTCATCCAGCATGGGCAGGGCTTCGTCAACGATGCGCAGTGAGGTCCGAGTGGAAGCGCCTTGAATGACGAGCGCGCTGCCATCGATGTGCAGGCGTATCTGCCCGGCGAGAGTCTCCACCACGGCTTTGAATGTGGCGGCATCCACGCAAACCGCAAGGTCTTCATTGCAATCCACGTTCAGGCTGGCGCGCGCAGCGGTCTCGCCGTTGAAGCAGGACAGGTGCAAGATGCCTTCGGTGCTGACGTTCAGATGCACGAGAGCGAAGGCGGCTTGCAGGCTGTTCTTTGCGCTGGCACGGGTCACGGCATTCAATGCCGCTTGCAGCAGGTCTTGTTGCAGGGTGATCATGAGTTGGGGTCTCCTTGTTATTGGGTGAGATAGTCCTGTAGGATCAGGATGTCGAGGTAGATGTGGTTATCGCGTTCTTCAGGTGAAGAGGCTTCGAAGTGTTTCTGCTCATCCTCTGCGATGTAATCCAAGAGGCGGGTTAGCGAGCGCAGTTGTTCGGCGTTCATGCCTCCTCCTCCGCCTGTGCAACAGGTACTTCGTTCTCCTCCGTGCGGCTGTCCAGAAAATGGATCTCCATGATCTTGAGTTCGTAATCCGCAGCCGCCGTGCCGTCCTGTCGCGTCCAGATGCGTGGACGACCGCTGGACTTGTCCGGGGTGAGCCTGCCTTCGATCAGGACCTTACTGCCCTTTTGCAGGTATTGTTTGCAGATCTCGGCCAGCTTGCCCCAGGCGGTGCAGCGGAACCAGGTCGTGACCTTGATGATCTCGCCCTTCTCGTTGGGATACTGGTCGTGGGTGGCGACGTTGAAGACCGTGACCGGCGTGCCGGAGGGTGTGAAACGCATCTCGGGTTCACCGCCGAGATGACCGATGAAAATGGTTTTGTTGTATTGTTTGGACATTGAAAACTCCTATGGGATTATTTGCAGATCTCACGCAGGCGCTGGTCCATTTCATACTCACCGGAGCCAATGTATTGGATCAGACGGACGATGAACCAGATCGCCCAGATCAGGAACAGGCTGGCGAGGATGGATGCGAAGAGGGTCAATGCAGACATGCAGTTTTCTCCTTGAAAAATGGAAATCGGGGAGCGATACAAGATCGCTCCCCGATTCGGTGAATGAGTTGAAGTTATGGAATGGACGGCCACCATCCGCTCAGGATGGCTTCGTCCGGGTCGAGTTGGTCGGGAGGTCGCAGGGTGTGGACTTTCGCGCCACCGTGTCGGATGGATGCCGATACACTTTGTGCCCATTCGATGCCGGCTTGATCCGGGTCGCGCAGCAGCAGGTATTCGTACTGCGGATGTTCGCGGAACCACTGGTGCATTCTCGCCGAGGGACTGGCGCCATTGGTGTAGACCGCGACCGTGTCAGCAGCGTATCCAAGCTGTTGGATCTTCTGGGCGGTGATGAGCATATCGAACAGTCCTTCCAAGACGATGATCGTGCGTGTGTCAGGGGTGATGCGCCAGCTGCCAAGCGGCTGCACGCGGTTGCCCCAGGTCTTGTGATTCTTTGCCGGGGTGAAATTGCGCGTGCCCTTGGGCAATTGCTCCTCGGGGATATAGCGCACGTTCATCACAGCCGGGTGGATCGGCGGGTCGGCATACACGACTCCACCCACCCACAACCATGTGCCGTCCCGCCTGACCATCATGGATTGTTTGGCAGCGTCCAGGATCTCGCGATGGACATGGGGAACGGGAATGCCATAGCCGAGACCATAGACCAATGCGGTGTAAGGTGTGACACCGCGCTTGGATAGATACGGCCAGGCAGGCGAAGTCTGCACACAAGCACGCGCTTCCGACACGGCTTCATCGAGCAGTTGCACCTGGGTCGGCGGTCGTTTGGGTCGGGTCGGGATGGAGTCCGACACGGGTGGGGGAACCTTCCGACCCAGTTTGTC
>JAHDWC010000015.1:0-2925 GCA_023382575.1 Anaerolineales bacterium | reverse complement strand
GAAGGGGCACCAGAAGATGGCCCAGCCCCGATGATCCTCCACGCGAACCGCCGTTCCGAGGATCCCTTCGGCGATGGATAGGATGTCTGGCATGTTGTTTTCTGCGACCTCCTTTTCGTTTGATCAATGGCCCAGACACTGGGCAATGGCTGCCATGCAAACCGCCAACCAGTGATGAGGCTGGGAAGCGGCAATGGCGACCAGAATGAGAAGTAGTGCGAAGGTTCTCATGGTCCGTCTCCTTGTTGAAGTGGATTAAATCGTCCCAGGGAGAGGGCATGATCACGCATCCGGCGAGTCCCGTGAGACGGCTCATTCCACCTCCACGCGCGCCCAACAAGGGGCGCTGGTCTCCAGCACGGACTGCTCGTCCAGCAGTGTAATGTCGGCTTGATACAGGTGGTGTTCTCCCTGTCGCTGGGCGATGTCGGCGACCTTGACGGGCTTGCCGTCGGCGAAGATGATGCGCTCACAGGCTTTGAGGGATTTCCCTGCGGAAATCTTGACGGTTTTTACGGTTGTGATATGATCGGGCTTGTACATTTTTGTGCGCCGAAACCGTCCAGTTGCACCTGGGCGGTTTCTCTTTTTATCTGCCGGGCCTTGCACCCCGGTGAGTCCTCGCTGGAAAACAAAAACGGGCGCCTGGCATGGAAAGTCCATGTCGGGCGCCCGTTTGGCGTGCCTTTGGAGATGCGGTTATTGAATTGGTTTTGGATTACCTCCTAGGTTGAGTTGGAGACCGACGCACTCATGGGTGGGTCGGCTTGGGCATGGTGCTTGTTCGGGAAACGCCTCTCTGCGTTTGGTGCAAAAGAGCTGTTCCCATTTCCGATGTGCTGCTTTGGTTTCCGAACATGCCTTGATTTGGGGATGGTTTTGTTTGCGATGGATCTGTTTTTGTTTTGGTTGGACTCCTTTCGTGATGGTGGGTATGCCTTGGGAATACAACGGCAGAAGCCCGGCGGTTTGCCAGGCTTCTTGAAGAGAGGGATGGATTGTGGAAAGTAGGAACAGTGGGGATTATATGGATGCGGGGGAAATTGTCAAAGCACGTAGGCGGCAGATATTTTTCTTGAACCCCCTTACACAACTTGTAAAAACGCCCCTATTCCCTACGGGCGAACTCGCATGTAACCACTGGTAAATTCCTAAATGTCCCGTCCTCTGATACATCAGTGAATTCAATTTTGGGAAGCGCGCTGTGGCAGTCCAGTGACGACACACTCCCCATACCCCCCATCCACCTTTCGTATCATCGCGAAAAAAGAAAGAAGGATACGAAATGGACACCAAACAAGAATGGAAAAAACGAGTCGTAAAGATCGCGCTTGTAGTTTTAGGGCTGGTTGTATTGTTCGCCGGACTTAACTTCCAGCAGTTGTATTCCGTCTGGACGGTTTCAAACGAGACCCGGCAGCTTGAACGACATGCTGCCTATGCCCCGGAGGATGTGGAAAATCCCGAAGCTCTTACGGAGAACTTCGAGGAAGGATTATCGACCGAGTTCTGGGACTTCATGATCATCAACGGAGCCGGAAAGGCATCGAACGAAACTTCCTGGCACGCAGCGGAAATGGAGATCGACCATGAATTGATACTCCGACACACTCAGGACCAGCAATTTGCGACAGAAAGCGCGGAATGGCAGGAACCCTCCAGTGAACAATACAACAATGTCACATTGATCGGTGGCAATGGCTTTCAACCCACCGCTTCAAGCGATGTGGTTGTGGAATTCAAGAGCCGGGTGGATGAGAATTTTTATGGAACGGCGGGAGTTGTCCTGCAGCCGCAAGGGACGCTTCAGGCAGATGGAATGTTTGCCAAGCCCTTCGATATGTTCGGGCTTTCCATGATCGGCAGCGAGTCCTCCTTCAATGGCAATAATGGAGCAGTTTGTTATTTGGCGCTCAATTGGGCTTCCGCTGAAGTCCAAGCCCTGAACGTGGATCCGGAACAATGGCATACCTACCAGATCCGTCTGCATCGGATCAGTAGAACCCAATGGCTGGGAAGCATGTCGGTGGATGGGTCGGAAGTGTGTCGGATGACGATGCCGGCGTTTGGACCGGTGGAGATCCAGGTCTGGAGCGATAACTACCTGATGAGCACCCAGCCGCAACGATGGTGGCAGATTGCGCCGGTTCTTGACCTGGGCTTCCAGGATGGCGGGGACAAGGAGTTTTATCTGGACGATATCCAGATCTTTGAAGAAGCGCTTCGATAAACAGACAATGACAAATACGCCCAGTCTTGGACTGGGCGTATTTTTATTCAACGCAAAGCGACACATGCAATCCACCTCTTCCTCCCAAACAGTATAGTCACGCCCATGAGTGAGACCTACCAATCCAAACGGGAACGCCGGCAGCGCATGTTGGAAGCCCTGCATGCTGAACTACGGGAACATGTCTCCCTGCGCAATGTGGAAGCCGTAGCAGCTCTTGCCCCACAGGCACAGACGCGATTATTGGAAGCCATCCAAGCCGGTCTCACCCGCCTGCCGCGTGCGATTGAACAATTACGCAAAGACCCGCAGACATCCGTTGCAGACCTGCTCACTCCTCCTTCTCAAATTGAAGTGGCGCCAGCGATCAAGCCCGTTCAAATTGCAATCGCACAAACCGTGGCGGATCAGATCCAGGAATGCTTTCCGGATATGCCGCGCGTGTCGGCGGAGGCGCTGGCAGAAGCGGAGGTCATGCAGGTTGTGCGATCCGTTGCAGAGACCCATCAGCAGGTATTCAAGTCGGGTCATATCAAAACGGATTTCGTCATGCTGACCCTGTATGGATTGATGCGCCAAACGCTCGAACAGCTTGAAGAGATCATCGAAGAATCTCCTGCCCTGCGGCAGGCTTTTGAACAAACCAACGAATGGAGAAAAGAAGAAACATGTTGAAACGAATTGCCTCGACCGGC
>JAHDWC010000014.1 GCA_023382575.1 Anaerolineales bacterium | reverse complement strand
ACTGTCATCAGGCTGTGGAAGGCTGTTTACTGTAAACGGACCGCGCTGCGCTGAGGAAAATACAGAAACGGAGCTTGTGAACAGGAACTTGATCCCGTTTAGGGCGCAGGCTCGCGCTACTGATTCTGCCCAATCAGGACTCCCATTCGCCACATGAAAGAACCAGTCAGGATGTTCGTTGACAATGAACTCGTTGATCGCCTTCTGATCATCCGTTGGCACTTGAGCACGGTTCCAGGGCACGACCATATGACCAGCCGCCATCAAGGATTTCGCTAAGACAGGTGCAACTGTGCCATTAACTCCGGTTACGATAGCTTTCATCTTCTACTTTCCGATTCTCGAATAGAGCTGCCCAACAGACTTGTGCCAAAGCCCTTGTAGAGGGTCTTCCCCAATGCGCGGACCTCAGCCAAGCCGTCCAACCAAAAACTGAGTCTTTCCCTTTTTGGGGAAGATGTCCGCCGCGCCCTCGTAGGGGGAAGGACAGAAGAGGTCAGGTGCATATCATCCCAGCTCTATCGGGACGCTTTGTTAGCCCGCATTGAGCCATAGGACTCCACAATTGATCTTGACACTTCATAGTCGATGATAGTGATGCTCGACCAGTGAAAAAACGAACTCATTGACACTTAACTGGCATTGAGGACAGCGAGCGATACCAGCTTTCTCTTGTGTTGGTACGCCGCACTGGGGACAAAACCATTTTCCAAGAGGAGAGCTAAACGGAATTTCGCGTGGCTGACGTAATTTCAAAATATAACATTCACGAAGTCTTTTCTCGAGTTCCTTCGTTAATTCCATTTCACCGCTTTGGCAAGCTAGCCCGGTTGCGGTTTCTGACAATTCATTCCCACATATTGGACAGAAAATCATCTTTGTTTCCTAAGAGCATCTTCACCAACTAGCCTTGCTTGCTGTGATTTCCAGACATTTGAATAATCACGTAGGTGCTCAAAACGATCGCAGTAAGCCGCAATATCATTTTCAGAGAGTTGTGGTCTATCTGCACGCATATTCTTTTCAAGCCAATAGCGATCTCTAGGTTTATGCACACGATGAACTAATACTGACACGAACATATAGAATCTTTCAAGGTCGCTCGGATGCCAACTCTCTGGAAATTGGTTTATCCAAAGCTTATACCATCGCTCTACACTTTTTGGCATATCATGCATATTTACCTGAATAGCTCTTTGACCGATATTGGAATGGCTGGCTAACGGTTTGCGTTACCTGCGCTGGGGCGAGGACAGCGAAGCCGTCCAACCAGCCTGTCCTGGACGACAGCAGTAATTGACTTTTCAATTTTCCTCCTATCATTTTCGGGTAGCTGCCCAAAGGTTTGCGCTTCCCTAATTATAGCGGATGAAATTAATTTTCTTCTGGGCTGGATGGGGGATTCTTATCCAATGTCGTCAAAGATATAATGGACATACTTAATCGTAAAAGGAGTTGTCATGAAAAAGTCAAATACCATATTTGCGCTTGTTATGCTTGTTCTTGCTTCTCTCGCCTGTCAGGCTGTAACCGGAGATGGTGGCAGCGGAGAGGCGCCGCAGATTCAACCTCTGCCTTCTGTTGAAGAGACAGAATCGATTCAGCAGATACCCACGGAGGAAGAAGCGCAAGAATACCCGGAATATTCCTTTGGCTCAGATACGGAATTTCCGCTTCCAGATGATGCTCAAAATGTGACCGAGGTTGCCGGGACGGTGAACTATCAAACAAAGCTGAGTTTGGATGATGTCATGAAGTTCTATCGCGATGCCTTCGCCTCACTTGGTTATACGGAACGTGAATTATTAACCACGGTTTCGGATGGCGTTTTCAGCATAGTATTTGACGGGCATGAAAGCGGGCAAGCCATCGTTATTCAGGGTGTTGATCTTGGGGATGGGTCGATGAATGTGAATATTCGCCTTGAGGATGTCTAACCTGAGAAATTCAATTGAAGCGGTCAACGGACTTATCCCGTTGACCGCTTTTTGATTTCCGCTTTGACCCATCCCCTCAACGAGTTGACCAGGAAGACTTCGTCGCACTTTTCCAAATCATCTATGCGGATGATGCGTTCTGTCACTTTTCTACTTTCAACCAGTTCCATGCGAAATGTTCCTGGTAGCAGTCCGCACTCAACGGGGGGCGTAAACATTTCGCCACCTATCTTTACGACCAAATTGCCGATTGTAAACTCAGTGAGTTCATCTTTCTCGTTGAAAAGCAAGACATCATCATAGCCTTCGAGCATGGACTTTTCGTAAACGTCACGGCAGGTAGTTTTGTGGAATAGAAATCTATCATTCGAAGAGACAGGCAGTGGGGCAAGGCGCACCTTGAAAGCTTTATCGCTTGGCTGAAAATCTTTGATCTCACCGGAGAAATTCCCATCTGAATTTAACAGGATTTTCACCCGCTTGGGAGTAAATGTATCTTCAGTGAGTTGATTTAGATGCGCCATCATCGCCTCTCGCGAAAATGGATATTGGAAATAATTCGCCGAATCTTCCATGCGTGCGATGTGATGGTCGAGCAGGAAAAAACCTTCTTCCGGAGTCCAACGCAAGGTTTCGAAAAGAGAAAAATCTTTTTGGGGAGGGTCGGTCAACACGCGAGCCTTGAGCAGGGCTTCGCCATATTCATCAGCGGACATAGAATCCCACACGATGCCGCCGCCGACGCCATATTCAGCTTTGGCGTTTTTTTTATCCACTACTGCTGTGCGGATGGCGACGTTGAAGCGCGCCTTGCGATTTGCCGCGATATAGCCAATGCTTCCACAATAAATCTTGCGCGGACTCGCCTCCAACTCGGCGATAATATTCATGGTACTGACTTTTGGTGCGCCTGTGATGGAGGCACATGGGAACAGGGCAGTGAAAATTTCAGCTACTGATGCTTTTGTTTTTGCCTTCACTGTGGAAGTCATCTGCAAAAGGGTGGGATATTTTTCGATGGTGAACAACTCTGGGACATGCACACTGCCCGTCTCAGCGATGCGCCCAAGGTCATTGCGGATCATATCCACGATCATCACATTTTCGGCGCGATTTTTTGTAGATGTGCGCAGCCACTCCGAGGCACTCGCATCTTCTTGAGTGGTGCGACCACGTTTGACGGTTCCTTTCATGGGGCGGCTCGTGACGAAATCGCCATCAAGATCGAAAAACAATTCATGCGATGCGGAGCAAATCGCCCAATCGCCAATATCCAAGAACGCGGCGTATTTATTTTGACTTCCAGCGAGGTGAGTGAACAGGCTCCATGCATCCGCCTCAAAGTCTGAACGGAGGCGCATGGTGTAGTTGACTTGATAGGTCAGCCCATTTGCAATGTAATCCTTGATGCGTTGAATCGCGGCGTTATATTTTTCCTTTTCGACATCGGCTTGCCAGTGGAGGGATGGAAGCATTCCAGCGGATTTGAAAAGCTCGCGAGTCTGCAATGGCTGCGGCGCATCATACAACCCGAACCATAGCAGTGGAAAGCCTTGAGATTCAACCACCCTCAAAGCGGAGTCGAAGGCGGGCGCGGCTTCATAGCTGACAAAGCCGGCGGCGACCCAGCCGTTTTCATTTACAAGCCTTTCGACTTCTTCCAAGCCCTTGCGAACTTCAGCCAACTTCTCGGTTACAATCACGCGGCGTGGACGGGTAAATTTGAGCCACGCATCGTCCTGTTTGAGAATCACATCACCGACCAAAGACACCTCACATGAAAAAACTTTTTTCAATTGTACCGCGCTGGCTTCCCGCCCTTGTATTGATGATCGTCATCTTCCTAGTTTCATCCCGCCCAGGCGATGGACTTCCTAATTTTCACGATTGGGATTATTTTGTAAAAAAAGGTGGGCATGCTGTGGGATATGGTTTGCTGGCGCTTTCGTATTTGCATGCCCTCCCAAAGCGGAATTATGTCCTCGCCTGGTTATTGGCCGTTCTATACTCCGCCACCGACGAGTTCCATCAGTCCTTCGTGCCGGGACGCCATCCCTCTGCAACAGATGTGCTGGTCTTCGATAATCTTGGCGCGCTGATCACATTGTTGATTCATTATTGGAAGTATGGCAGACAAGCTGGGAATTAGGGATAAAAAAACGGACGAGATTTCTCGTCCGTGCAGCTGTCTTTACTCAAACTCGATCTCGATCTCTTCGTCGTCTTTCCAATCTTCGCTTCTTTCGAATTCAATATCCCCAAATAAAACGTCCTGTTTGGCTGTCACGCGATAACGCTTGACCAATTCCAACAGCGCAAGGAAAGTCACCACGATCTCCACGCGCGTAGCTTTGTCGGTGATGAGACCGCTGAAGTGCATGCGTTGGATATTTTTCAACGTCTTCGTAATGTAATCGATCTTCTCGCGGATAGTCACTTTGGGCGCGCTGATGACCGTCGCCAGCGGCTTCTTGTCACTACCTTTTGAGAATGCGGATTCGGCTGCCTTGAGCAAGCCTTCCAGCGTCAGGTTGGAGAGGTCTAATTTTGGTTCCACCTTTGGCGGTGGCGCGACGCGCAGGAACGTCCGCAGATTGTTGCTCTGACGTTCTTCCATCCATGCCGCAATTTCCTTGTAGCGTTTGTAGAGCTTCAACTGTTCCACCAACGACACGCCTGGGTCTTCTTCGCCCACTTCACGTTCCGGCGGACGCGGCAGAAGCGCCTCTGACTTGATCTGCACCAGTTTGGCGGCAATCACCAAAAAAGATGAAATCTCATCCGGCTTTTGTTGCTCCACGTTGCGCAAATGTTCAAGATACTGGTCGGTGACCGAAGCCAGCGATACCGCTGTGATATCGAGTTCAGCGCGTTCGATCAGACTCAACAATAGATCGAGCGGACCCTCATAAATAGGAATCTGAACCTTATAAGCGCCGAGTTGATTACCGAGAAATCCATCCATAAGCCCGCGAATTATACCAGTGTATAATCCACCTCATGTCCAAACTAACCCATCTCGACGAACACGGTCGTGCCAAAATGGTGGACGTCAGCCACAAACCCGATACAACCCGCACCGCCATTGCCCGCGGCGAAGTCCACATGAAAAAAGAGACATTGGACTTGATCCGTGCCGGGCAGATCAAGAAGGGCGATGTGTTGACCGTGGCGCAAATCGCAGGCATCACCGCCTCAAAACGGACCTCGGAGTTGATTCCGTTATGTCATCCTTTGCCACTCTCCAAAGTGGATGTTGATCTCGAGTTGGATGATTCAATCCCCGGCGTAATCGTCACCGCCACTGCCAAAGTGACCGGCAAAACCGGCGTCGAAATGGAAGCGCTTACTGCCGTCTCTGTTGCGGCGCTGACTATCTATGACATGGCGAAAGCCGCCGAAAAAACGATGCGGATTCAGAACATCCGTCTCATCGAGAAACATGGCGGCGTGAGCGGCGATATCGTGAATGAATAGTCGTGATGCATTTTTATTATAGGTAAACAATGAATTACTCTTCCATCAACTTACAAGAAAAGCTCTCCAAATTTTCAGAACATTGGTCACCCAAGATCATCGCCCAGTTGAATGACTATCACCTCAAACTTGCCAAAGTCCAAGGGGAATTTGTCTGGCATGACCACCCCGAAACCGATGAAGTCTTTATCATCGTCAAAGGTCACCTCGACATTCTTTTCCGCGATGGCAAGGTCTCGTTGACCGAGGGCGAAATGTTTGTCGTGCCGAAAGGCGTGGAGCATAAGCCTGTCGCTGAGCAGGAATGTCATATTTTGTTGATCGAACCCGCAGGGACAGTCAATACCGGAGACGTGAAAGATACGCTAACCGCCCCAAATGATGTTTGGATCTAAAAAAATCACAGGTCAAAGATCTGATGCGTGTTTGACCCGTGACTAAAAGGATATAAATGAATCACATCAAACTTTTATTTTTCGCCACTATTCGTGATCGCGCCGGAGCAAAATCCATGGAGCTGGATATTCCTGCCGACATGACCATCCTCCAATTGAAGAAGAAGTTGGGCGAAGATTATCCTAATCTGAAAGAATCGATGACATCTGTGCTGGTGACCATCAACCGCGAATATGCGTTTGACGAAGCCGTCGTCCCGCCGAATGCCGAGATTGCGCTTTTCCCGCCTGTTTCTGGCGGATAGGTCAGGATAATTTCATGTCCCAATTTCCAACCATCTATTCCATTACCGAATCCGAGATTGATCTGAATGACTTGCTTGCTAGGATCACGCTCTCGTCAACGGGGGCGGCGGCGATCTTCACCGGCATGGTGCGCGGAGTCACCTCACGCGGCGATGCACACGAGACTGAGTATCTTGAATATGAGTCTTATGTCCCCATGGCAGAAGCTAAGATGAAGCAAGTCGCTGACGAGATTCGCGAAAGGTGGCCGGTCGTGGAAGGCATAGCAATTGTCCAACGTATTGGCAAATTGTATCCAAGAACACCAACCGTTTTGATCGCCTGTACAGCCGCTCATCGCGACACCGGCGTTTTTGATGCCGCCCGGTATGGCATTGACCGCCTCAAAGAGATCGTCCCTGTTTGGAAGAAAGAAGTGGGACCTGATGGGCAGGAATGGGTCGAAGGTGATTACATTCCCAAACCGGGAGAATAACCATGTATTTGCATACGCCACGCCTACTTGTTCGAAACTTCACCGCCTCCGATTTGGAGGCGTTTTTAGCCTATCGCAACGACTCTGCTGTGGCGAAATACCAAAGCTGGTCAGTTCCATATCCGCGTGAGATGGGCGCGGCGCTTATTGCAGAGATGAAAGACGTCCACGCGCCGAAGCAGGGTGAATGGCTGCAATTGGCTTTGGAACTCAAGGAGACCGGCGCACTCATTGGGGATATGGCATTTTGCATCAAGGATGATGATGTCCGTCAGGCAGTCATTGGATTTACCATCGCATCTGCCTATTGGAAAAAGGGATTTGCCACTGAAGCCTTGTCTACGCTGTTGGATTATCTGTTCGAGGATATTGATATGCACCGTGTCACTGCGGATTGCGACACGGAAAATGTCGGCTCGTGGAAGACGCTGGAGAAACTTGGTTTTCGGCGTGAGGCGCATTTCGTAGAGAGTTTGCTGATTGGCAAAGAATATACCAGCGAGTATCACTATGGTTTGTTACAGCGTGAATGGCGGGCGAAGTCACGCTGATTCGCTTTCCGGGCGCAAAATTCCACACAGAGGAACAAGCCTCGGGTAGGGGTGAGGCGAGCGTCACGCTATTGGAAATTTGGGGTTTTTAATTCCGTCATATCTTATTTATTTCCATCGCCGGAGGAAACATGCAGGATCGTATTGTGATTACGGGTATGGGGACTGTCAACCCGCTGGGTTTGAACGTGAAAGAGAGTTGGGAGAATGTTGTTGCGGGGAAGTCGGGGGTGGGTGCGATCACGTTGTTTGATTCGTCATCGTTGCAAGTTCACATTGCGGCTGAAGTCAAGGGCTTTCAACCTGAGCAATACATGGATGCGAAGGAAGCCCGCCGACGTGACCGGTTTGAACAATTTGCGATTGCGTCGGCGAGAGAAGCCTTGGCGAGCTCGGGTTTGGAGATCACTGAGGCAAATGCAGGTCGCATCGGTGTCATTATTTCGTCTGCAATTGGTGGACTGCATTCGTTGCAGGAAGCCACGCTGACGAATTACAAGGAAGGTCCGCGTAAAGTGAGCCCGTTTTTAATTCCCATGTTGATGGCAAATGGCGGAGCGGGGATGACCGCCATTGAGTTTGGGATCAAGGGGCCATGTTTCTCGGTGGCGTCAGCGTGCGCCTCAGGCGCGGATGGAATTGGTACAGCATTGATGATGCTTCGCACCGGGATGATCGATGCGGCGCTGGCTGGTGCAGCAGAGACGACCATCACGTCTACTGGTGTGGCGGCATTTGACCGTGTCGGGGCGATGTCTCGCCGAAATAATGATTATTCGATGACGCCGCAGCCATTCGATAAGAATCGTGATGGACTGGTGATGGGTGAGGGTGGCGCTGTCCTGGTTTTGGAACGCGAATCGG
Source organism: Anaerolineales bacterium (assembly GCA_023382575.1). GTDB lineage: Bacteria > Chloroflexota > Anaerolineae > Anaerolineales > Villigracilaceae > Villigracilis. Next base: position 30,238 of record JAHDWC010000014.1, on the reverse strand, counting down.
ATGCGAAGGCACGTGGCGCAAATATTCTGGCTGAGTTGGCAGGCTATGGCGCAACAGCGGATGCGTTTCACGTCACGGCGCCACATGAGAAAGGTGAAGGCGGTGCGGCGGCGATCCGCATGGCATTGACTTCGGCGAAGGCCAATGATGACGAAGTCGGCTATATCAATGCGCATGGAACGGCAACTCCGCTCAACGATCAGGCAGAGACGCGCGCTGTCAAGGCGGCGTTTGGTGAGCGGGCATATCGAATCCCAACCTCATCCACCAAGTCCATGACTGGTCACATGATGGGTGCGACGGGTGCGCTGGAAATTATCTTCTGTGTGCAGGCAATCCGTGAAGGCGTCCTGCCGCCGACCATCCATTATGAAACTCCCGACCCGGAATGTGACCTTGACTACATCCCGAATGAGGCGCGTGAGGCGCAGATTTCACTGGCTTTGAGCAACGCATTTGGATTTGGCGGTCACAATGCGGTGCTGGCTGTCCGAAAATATGCCTGAAAAGGCTTGTGAATTGAGAATATCCGTGCTATAATCCGCCCTCGCGTATATAGGAACTCTAATCACAAAGTAAGGAAGAACGGAAATGGCAGACCTGATTAAAGCTGTTGAAGCAAAAGACAATGAAAAAATCCCCCAGTTGAACCCTGGTGATACCGTCAGTGTTCACGTCAAGATCAAGGAAGGCGACCGTGAGCGCATCCAGGAGTTCAAAGGCCTGGTGATCCGTCTGCGCAATAGCGGTAACAACGCCGCAGTGACCGTCCGCCGCATGGCGTCCAACGGCATCGGCGTGGAACGCACCTTCCTGCTTCGCTCGCCCCGTGTGGACAAGATCGTGGTCGAACGCCACGGTAAAGTCCGCCGCGCACAGTTGTATTACATGCGCGAACGCACCGGCAAGAGCGCCCGCATCAAGGAAAAGTTCTCCTAATTTTTTCCGTCCGACCCTGATAATTTTAAAATTATCAGGGTCTTTTTTTGTTTAAAGCAGAAACCCTGTCTCGCTGCTTGTGGTATGCTTGGAGGCTGAAACTCATCAAATCCTCGCGGAGGCTTTTGTGACCAAACCATTAATCGGGATCACCACTTACAACAATAAGAACGCTCACGGGCGACCTATAGCCGCTGTTCAACATACGTACATTCGAGCGGTGACAATGGGTGGTGGCATTCCGGTTTTGATCCCTGCCATTTTGCCGGAAGATGATCTCAACGAGTTATATTCGCATTTGCAGGGAATTTTATTTTCCGGCGGAGGCGATATTTCGCTTAAATATTTTTCAGGTGAAGACCATCCCAGTATTCATGAAGTGGATGATTTTCGCGACGTCGCAGAAATATCCCTGCTCAAACGCTCCGTGAACGATGGCAAGCCGTTTTTAGCGATCTGTCGCGGCGTGCAGGTGATGAATGTGGCACTAGGTGGAACACTGTATACCCACATTCCCGATCAAATTCAAAATTCCCTTCGTCATGATAACGACGAATTCACAACCCTCATTCACACGGTCAATGTGGATGAAACCTCAAAAATAGCTGAAATTTTTGGTGAGACATTATTGCATGTGAACAGCTTGCATCATCAAGGCTTGAAGGATGTCGCATCAAACCTACGGGTGGTTGGTCATGCTCCAGACGGTGTGATCGAAGCTGTGGAACTTCCCGATCATCCTTATGCCATAGGCGTGCAATGGCATCCTGAATGGCTGACCGACCAGCCTGTGACGCAGAGACTCTTCAAATCCTTTGTGGATGCGTCAAGAAATAGCTAGGCGAAGATGAATTTTCGCCAAAGATTAATGGAGAGATTTATCAATCTCTACCCGCCACTGCTCGGAGCCGGGATCCGTTCCCGCACGCTTGATGAGCGGACTATTGAAGTTGAAATGAAGTTGACTGCCTCCAACCGCAATATAGTCGGTGTACATTTTGGTGGCTCGTTATATGCCATGTGCGACCCGTGGTTCATGTTGATCTTGATGCGTCAACTTGGTGCAGATTATATCGTGTGGGACAAAGCCGCCAGCATCCAATTCAAGAAACCGGGCAAGGGAACCGTCAGGGCGCGATTTCATATTTCACCAGAACGGGTGGAGGAGATCCGCAAGGATGCAGATGCTCAGACCAAGATTGAGCCGACCTTTGTTGTAGATGTGGTGGATACAGAGGGACAAGTCATTGCTCGGGTTGAGAAACTGCTTTATGTTCGTCGCAAGAATGGCTCGTAGACAAAAGAGAGATCCAATGACATTTTCGACGTATGCAGAATTGAATCAGAAAATGATCGAACATTTCCAAAAGGGAGAATTTCAACAAGCGCTGGAATTGGTTGAACGTGAAGGCGTGAACTTTTCATCGGATCGTCCGTTGGTGGATTACTGGAAGATGTGTGCCGCCGCGCGTTTGGATGACCGAGTCCGGGTGTATGAGGTGGCGGACAGATTCCATCAAGATGGGCTTTGGTATGGCGAGATGATGTGGCGCCTCACGCCTTCTTTCAAAGCCTTGCAAGGCGATGCGGATTTTGAGAAGCTGGTCGCTGAATCGTTGAGATTGCAAGCGCAAGATTCCTCAGATAATGAAGCGGGTACTTTGAAATTGCTGCCCGAAAAAGTTTCCAGCGAATCGCCTGTATTGATCGCCCTGCATGGGAATCAAAATACGGCTGTAGGCACATTACCGTTTTGGCGCGCCGCGGTGAATGAAGGCTTTGTGTTGACTGTCCCTCAATCGGCGCAGGCGATGTTCAAAGGCGCTTTCATCTGGGATGATCTTGCGGCGTCCTTTGAACAGGTCAAGTTATGTTATGCCGCGTTGGAAAGTGAATTGAAATTTAACCCGGCTGGTGTCATTTTAGCAGGACATTCAATGGGTGGACTGGTTGCCATCCAGATGGCATTGGCGGGTGAATTGCCCATACGCGGACTGATCGCTAACGTCCCCGCCCTGCCATTCGACGATGCGCCAGAAGAATTGGAAAAGGCACTGATTTCTGCCAAGGAGCGCGGTTTGCGAGCCTGCTTCATTATGGGCGATAAAGATGTGGATATTGAACAGGATGCTATTAAGTCCTTTGTGGAGAAGATGAAATCCGTTGGCATACCCTGTGAATTGGAAATTGTTCCCGGCGCCACACATGACTATCACCCTGATTACGATGCTGCCCTTGTGCGTGCGCTCAAATTTGTAAACAATGACTGACAACGATCACCCGATTGGTATCTTTGATTCTGGCGTGGGCGGGCTTTCCGTCTTGCGTGAGATCCGCTCATTGATGCCAAACGAAAACATCATCTACTTTGGCGACCAGGGACATGTTCCATATGGTCCACGCCCAATGAGGCAGATACAGGATTTTTCAGAAGGCATCACACGGTTTTTGCTGAAACAGCACTCCAAGATCATTGTCGTGGCGTGTAACACCGCTTCGGCGGCCGCGTTGAAGCATTTGCGAGAGACCTTCCTCGATGTGCAATTTGTAGGCATGGAGCCGGCAGTGAAGCCAGCAGCAGAAAAAACCCAGACGGGCAAGGTGGGGGTACTGGCAACTCCAGCCACGTTTCAAGGCGCTTTGTATGCTTCGGTCGTGGAACGCTTTGCAAATGGTGTGGAACTCTTTCAAAACACATGCAGCGGACTCGTGCAACAGATCGAGATGGGGAATTTGAATGGCGATGAAACGCGCCGTATTTTGGAAGATGCGCTTCATCCCATGCTTGAAAAAAATATCGATACAGTTGTTTTAGGTTGCACACATTATCCGTTTGTGATTCCGCTCATCGAGCGGATTGCGGGAGAAAAGGTTCGAGTGATCGATCCCGCTCCCGCCGTGGCAAGACAAGTCAAACGTCTGGTGGAGGCGGGAGGCATGGCAAATCAAAATGGGCAGGATGGAAAAATCCGCTTCATCACATCGGGTGAAGCGGACTCTGCTAAATCGATCTTACGTGTGCTGTTGGAAATTGACGGCGAGGTCGAAGCGATCACATGGAAGAATGATCGGGAGATTCAGTAACCTCCACGCCCATCCTTTGCATATCTTTGAATAAGCGGACAGGCTCGGCAATGTGACCCATCATGTGTACACCGCTTTGCCGCGCCGAGCCATCGAGATATTGACGCAGATATGCCACGACGGGGATAGCTGTAAGTTCGTAGCCATCGGGGTGCGCGATGCGCACGTCGATCTGCGCTGGCTTTCCATCTTTTTGACCTTCGGCTTCCACTTTGAGCACAACGAGATAGGGCGGCTGCGCTTTGCCCATTGCCCACCACATCAGCTTGCCAAGCGGACGGATTCCTCGTTTGGGTGCGAGTTTCAAACCGACGAAAACCAGCGGGGTGACGATCAGATCTGAAAGCCAGTTTGCGCCGGCAATGTAGAAGCCAGTATGTTTCAAGGTTGGGTACATGGATGGAATTTCGCGCAACTCTTCGAAGAACATGGAATAGCAGGTGCGTTTGCCAATGTCACTGCCAAAGCTGAATTTGCGTGCATCCCACGCGGATGGTTTTGTCCACGCGCCGTTTTTGTACACCTGTGCCTGATAATCGACGAATGCTTCCATCAGCTCGTCCACGGCTTCGGAATAGGGGATGTCTTTCATGTTGAGATAGCCAGCCGTGAACGCCGATTCAACCGTGTCCAATTTGCAGGCGGCATAGCGGATGAGCGCTGCGGGCAACCCTGGATGAAAACCCGCTTCGGTGACGAAGCATAACCCGGCTTGCTTGATCTCGTTCTTTGCGGCGTGAAGCGCTTTTAGCTTGGCAGATGAAAATTGCACGTCGACATTATCCGTGTGGAGAGTGGTCGGGGCGGCGACCAAACATAACGTCACGCCTTGAAGCGATTGAGACAAGTTTTGATGGTCAGCAGCATCTACTTGTCTGGCTGTTGCGCGCGGAGTATTTAATTCCTTGACGAAAGTTTGTGCTTTTTGAATATTCCGCCCAGAAACGATGATAGTTGCGTCAGTTTCCGCAAGCAGATGCTTGGCAAGAAGTTTGCCGGTGTATCCATAGCCCCCGAGAATGAGAATGGTTTTCATACGTTCCTCCTGTCTCAGTATAGTCCGCGGACCATGCTTTACAGCAGGAGGAACTTCTTAATCTGCGGGGACGATGCTCAAATCTTCCGGCGCGATGTGGACGTTTTCCAACGCCTTGAAACTCAGATTGCCAGATTTCAGCTTGTATTTGCCAACAACACGCTCGAAGAGGGCGTGATACCCAGCCTTGACAATGACGTTCCAATTCAACCCAAGCAAGTCCGCGACTTGGCGCAAGGTGTTGACATCTTCACCTTCGATCTCCACGAAGGTTCCATATGGGAGTTCGTCCAACATGATGTGGACATGTTTGAATTCATACGTGGCGCGGAATTTTTCGTAGAACACCACGGGGACATAGCCGAGCAATTCAAGAAACTGTTTGGCGCCTTCAAAATCGCTGACGGTGAACTCCACCTCGCGGCGGCTTAACACGCCGCCTTCGCGCTGCTGGCTGGGACCTTTGAACGTGAACTTGGCTTCGGTATCTTTTCTCAGGCGGAGGACTTTCAGATCCTTGCGCAGGTCGCCATTGGGATTGTCATAGCGCAGATTGATCTCATGAACACGCGGCTGAATCAATTGCGCCTTCAACTCGCGAAGGCGCAACTCCACTCGCTTTAGATCGCGCACGAAAAATTTGACTTCGGTCTCGTGTCCGTTCATGCTATTGCAAATTGAGCAGAATTTGCTTCTGCTCGACGCTTTCTCCAGCCTTGGCCTTGATGTGTGCCACCACACCATCACGCGGAGATTTTAATTCGTTCTGCATCTTCATCGATTCGAGGATGACCAATACCTGTCCTTTTTTGACTTCCTGTCCTTCGCTGACTGGAATGGCGACGACCAGTCCGGGCATGGGGGCTTTGAGGTGGAACTCGCCTCCTTCAGCGACGCCGCCTCCTGCCGCGGCTCTGAGGCGCTTTTCCCGCTCGTCCTCGACCTTGACCTGGAACTGTCGCCCGTACAGAAGCACTTGCCAGCCTTCGTCGCTTTGATAGACAAAGGACTCGTGCGATTTGCCATCCAGGATCAGCGAGAAGACGGGTTGTCCGCTGACGGATTCAAAATCGACGGTGAGCAGGCGGTCGCCAATGCGCACATGACGGTCGTCCACGACCTCGATCTCGTATTCTTTGCCATCTATGGTTGTGACATATCTCATGGTCTGTTTGCCTTTTAGCGGTGCATGCGTTCCCAGCGCCCAACCCATTTCCAATTGCTGGTGTCGCGTTCGTTGCGGCGGACGATCTGGGCGGAGCGTTCAGTTTCCTTGTGCGCGACCAATGTGGCGAGGATGGCGGCGATCTCAGCCTGCGCTTCATCCATCTCGGAGGCGGATTCCATCGAGAAGCGTTCTTCCACGAAGCGGGTATCGAACTGTCCGCCCATGAAGCGATGCGAATCCATCAAGGTTTGGTGGAAGGGAATATTTGTCCGCACGCCGACGATGCGATATTCTTCCAAGGCGCGGCGCATGCGTAAAATGGCTTGCGCGCGCGTCTCACCCCAAACGATGAGTTTGGCGATCATCGGGTCATAATAGGGAGTGATCTCAAAGCCGGGATAGACGCCCGTGTCCACGCGCACACCGGGACCAGTGGGCAGGATGCTGTGTGTAATGCGTCCGGTGGAGGGAATGAAATTGTTAAATGGGTCTTCAGCATTCACGCGGCATTCAATGGCGTGACCGTTGAATTTGACCTGTTCCTGAGTGTAGCTAAGCTGACGTCCGCGTGCGATGCGAAGTTGTTCGGCGACGATGTCGATGCCGGTGACCATTTCTGTCACAGGATGCTCCACTTGCAGGCGGGTGTTCATTTCAAGGAAGTAAAAATTTCTGTCTTTGTCAACCAAAAATTCGATGGTCCCCGCATTGATATAGTCCACGGCTTGCGCGGCTTTGACGGCCACATTGCCCATTTTTTCGCGCAGTTCATCGTCGAGGAAAGGGGAGGGCGCTTCTTCCACTAATTTTTGATGACGACGTTGGATCGAACATTCGCGCTCACCAAGATGGATGACATTGCCATGCGAATCGGCTATGATCTGAAATTCGATGTGACGCGCGCCTTCGACCAATTTCTCCAAATAGACATTGCCATCGCCAAACGCAGATTCCGCCTCACGCCTCGCTGACTGGAGGAGGGTCGGCATTTCCTCAAGACTGCGGACTTCTCTCATGCCTTTGCCGCCGCCACCCGCTGTCGCCTTGATCAGAAGCGGAAAACCGATCTGTGGAGCGATGCGCAGCAAGTCGTCGTCAGTCATGTTGCCCACATCTTCGGTGCCCGGCACGACAGGCACACCCGCTTTGATGACCGTGGCGCGTGCTTCGGCTTTATCGCCCATCGCCGCAATCGACGAAGGTTTGGGCCCGATAAAGGTGATGCCGAGGTCATGACACTTTGCGGCAAAGTCTTCGCGTTCGGCAAGGAAGCCATACCCGGGATGAATAGCATCAGCGCCAGTCTTTTTGGCGACATCGAGAATTTTATCGGCACGCAGGTAGGATTCGCGCGAAGGTGCAGGTCCGAGTAGATAGGCCTCATCGGCATAGCGGACGTGCAAAGCGTTGCGGTCCGCTTCAGAGAAGACGGCAACAGTTTCAAGTCCCAGCTCGCGGCAGGCGCGGATGATGCGAACAGCGATCTCACCACGATTTGCAATCAATACTTTTTTGAACATGGTTGTCAGGGTCCTCTATATCTCAATGGTGAGTTGGCTGTCTTCTACAAGCCGTTCCAGAACATGGATCTGTACATCCAGTTGTCGATTGAAGAGTTCTTCACCTTTCGCGGTTCCCATGATGCCGCCTGCGCGGTACTTCTTCAGGGTCAACAAACGGGTTGCGGCTTTTTCGACCAATTTTTCGTAGTTACCCGTTTCGCTGAATTGGATCAAAAGCCGATAGGCTCCGAAGCGGTCAATGTTATCTGCATCGCTGACAATTTTGGATTCGAGCGTAACTGGATGCTCGAAATCGGATTTGTCGTCCACGTGTACAGCGATGGAATAACAAATATTGTTCAAGCGCTTTTCGTCATATCCCAATGTTTCCAGAAATGGGCGGGCAATGCGGGCGCTTACGCGCCCATGCTCCACGCCATATTCTTCTGCGTCGAATTTTGAAATGTCGTGCAACAGGCAGGCAGACATACATACTTCAACGTCTGCGCCTTCTGCTTCAGCGAGTTGTTTTCCATATTGCACGACCCGCAGGGTATGTTTCCAGCGATAGTCAAAATCCGGGTTTACATATCCGGTGGCTTCGGTCGTTGCGCGGCGGGCTTTGACAAACTCCGCCGTCTTTTGGAGGCGTTCGATCATCTTGGCATCCATGATATTAGAGAGGGATATTTCCATGCTTTTTCGCAGGATTGCCATCGCGTTTGTTGGTGAGCATCTCCAGCGCATTGATCAGGCGCGGACGGGTTTCCTTGGGCTCGACCACATCGTCGATATATCCGCGTGATGCGGCCACGTATGGATTGGCAAACTTCTCTTTGTATTCCGCCACCAATTCCGCTTTGCGCTGGACTGGGTCCGCGGCTTTTTCAAGTTCTTTGCGGAAAATGATATTGACCGCGCCATCTGGACCCATAACTGCGATCTCGGCAGTGGGCCACGCAAGGTTCAAGTCACTGCGGATATGTTTGGATGACATGACACAATACGCGCCACCATATGCCTTGCGAGTGATGACCGTTAATTTGGGCACGGTCGCTTCGCAATAGGCGTAGAGCAACTTTGCTCCCGAGCGGATAATGCCGTGATGTTCTTGGAATGTGCCGGGCAAAAATCCGGGTACATCTTCAAAGGTGATGATGGGGATATTGAACGCATCACAAAACCGGACGAAACGCGCGCCTTTTTCGCTCGCGTCGATGTCCAGCACGCCAGCGAGGACAGCTGGTTGATTAGCGACAATTCCAACGGAATGTCCACCGAGGCGGGCGAAGCCGACTACGATATTCGCAGCGTAATTCTCATGGATCTCGTAGAAATTGCCATCGTCCACGATGAGGCGGATGACTTCCTTGATGTCATAGGGCTTGTTCGGGTCATCCGGAATGATGGCATTCAACTCTTCGCTCATCCGCAGCGGATCATCCGAAGTCGGCAGGATGGGCGCATCTTCCATATTGTTTTGCGGCAGGAACGACATTAGTTTGCGGATCTGATAGAGCGTATCCGCTTCGCTATCTGCGGCGACATGGCATACACCGGATTTTTCCGAGTGTACGCTTGCACCGCCAAGTTCTTCCTGCGAGACCTCTTCGTGAGTCACAGCTTTGACCACATCCGGTCCGGTGACGAACATGTAGGAGGTATTACGCGTCATGAAGATAAAATCGGTCAACGCGGGAGAATAGACTGCGCCGCCGGCGCAGGGTCCCATAATGGCGGAAATCTGCGGGATGACACCGGAAGCCATTGTATTGCGCAGGAAAATGTCCGCGTAGCCCGCCAGCGAGACGACGCCTTCTTGAATGCGCGCGCCGCCAGAGTCGTTCAACCCGATGACCGGCGCACCATTTTTCATCGCCATGTCCATGATCTTGCAAATTTTCTCGGCGTGCACTTCTCCCAAACTTCCACCAAAGACGGTGAAATCTTGTGAGAACACATACACGAGCCTGCCTTCAATCGTGCCCCAGCCTGTGACGACCGAATCGCTCATGTATTTTTGTTCGTCCAAATTGAAATCGTGAGTGCGGTGAACCACAAACGCATCCACTTCGCGGAAGGAGCCGCGATCCAGCAACAGGTCAAGGCGCTCACGCGCGGTCATACGCCCTTTCTTATGTTGGGCATCGATGCGTGCCTGTCCTCCGCCGAGGCGCGACTGCGCCTTCAGGTCATTCAACTTTTGGATTTTCGGTGTTTCGCTCATAAGCCTCTCTTGAGATGGTCTTCCATACAAAGTAAATGAACACAAACAATACCAGATTTACAAAAACGGCAAAGGGTACGTTGGGTCTGGGGTTTTGCCAGAGGAGCCGCTCGCACCAATACCAGACAGTGTAGGTGGCAGCCAAAACGACGAGGAGTTTGAAATTCCAAGCCTTTCGCCGCCAGAGTCCCCACCAGGTGATCAACCCAGCAATCGCCCAAGTGAAGCCAATGGTAGCGCTTGCAACGGGTGAGATCCGCAAGGAATATTCGCTCAACGCGGCACTCCAGGCAAGGGATGTCCACAGACGCAGGATGTTCCAAGCTGTGAAGATTAACACCAGCCCACCAGCCAGGGTTACTATAAAAGGACGCTTCATGCTAGTATTTCGGCTCTTCGAGGAGATACAGCAAGTCTTTTCCGCCATAGCTGCTGTAACGCTCAAGATAGGGGGCAAATTGCCCAAAATACGGCGGAATCGCCAGCAGGCGCGGATTGGCAAAGATAACGGTCATGCCATGTTCACGCAAATACACAGGCGCTTCGCCATCCTGCAAGGCATGGAAATACTCATAGCTGTTGATCAGTCCATCCATGTTGACGATGGTGCGGTCTTTTATCAGGTAGCCGACGTTGCCGCCACCTGTCATGCCAATAACTTCACCGGGCAGGGTATTCTCTTCAATGTACGCAATGACCTCCATCAGCGGGCGGTCTGGCGGGAAATATCCATGTGGCATGATGTACTCGACCATTATCCACAAACGGTTTGCTGAAATGACCGTATAAAAAAGTGCGGCGACGATAAGCATATATCGTGCCGGTTTTAACTTTTCAAGCGGGCGCAGGATCAGATCGAGTAAGAGGCTGGCGATTAAGGTGAGTAAGATCATTTGGCTGATCCAATACCATTCTTTTGCGCCGCCATAGGATGTGGCGGTATAGGAAAGGATATGAATGCCGCTGCCCGCCAGCAGGGGAATCCCACCTAACATGGTAATTGTCTTCACCGAACGTTGCTTGTTGACGAAGATCAGGATCAACCCTGCAATGACAAAAGCAAACAGGACTGCAAAATAACGGTCATCTGCCTTGTCTGCGCCGGGGATGAGAGGACGAAGATACTCTGACAGTTTCCAAAAAAATTCCGAAAAAGGTTGCCAGGTTTCGAAAGCACCATCGTCCACGCCAAAGAAGGAAGCCCACCTGGAGGCGGGACGTTCATACGCCGAGTTGGCCATGCTGCCCCACCAGCGCTTGATCTGTCCGCTGACTGGGCTGGATGTGCCGAACATCAATTTGTTGAACAGCATATAAGCCGCGAGCAGCCCACCCAGTACGCCGTAAAAAACTACACCCTCTGTAAGCCAAATTTTCCATTTGGATTTGAATTGGGCGAGCGGAGATTCGGGTTGTGCCCGCTTCGGGTCCGCGAACCAGTAAGCGGTGAGACGTGAGGCGCTGAAAAGGATCAGGCTGATGACGAAGTCCAAAACGAATGCTGAGCGGGGGAAGTTTCTTCCCAATCCCAATTGAACAACCAAAAGATATACGCCTGTGACAACGACTGTGCTGACAGCAAGCGCAAGGAATAATTGCCGAATCGTTTTCCAAATGGGATTTGCGCGCGGATGTTCGTATGCGCCGAAGAAATACAATGCTATAAGTTTTACGACTAATGCGATCAACATCGCTTCAAGAGCAGATGTGGCGTAGGTGGAATTGTAGGCGTTGAAATCCGTCCGCAGCAGAACCGAGCTGGTGATGGAAGCGAAAATGATGAGGATGTCCAGCGGCAATAAATAGCGGATCGGTGTTCCGCGAAAGACGATCCAAACCCCAACGATGACGGCGAGAAAGACAAGGTCAAGCCTGCCGAACATGGCAAGTGCAGCAAACAGTGCCAGCAAAGCTAGTTGTTTTTTTGTAACTTCCTGTCCGCGCCATCGTTGCTCGAACTGGGACAGTTTGTAAATCAGCAAGATGACAGCCAAAACAGCAATGGGCGTTTCCAATCCCATCTCGTAGACTGTGACATGGATGTATGGGTTGAATGCCCAGAACGAAGCGGCAAGAATCGCAATAGCATGCGAAAGATGTTCTTTTATCAACCTGTAAATGAGAATGGCTGTCCCGGCATGGATGACGGCGATCACTACCAACAAGACGCGCAAAGGCAGGATGACGTCGAAGCGCGCCAGGGCAAAAATAGGAATGCAGATCACCATCCATAGCGGATGATAACCATTTGTCAAATTGATGCCGTCGAATGTACTGCCATTTCCTTCGGAAATGTTTTGTGCAACCTTGAAATAATAATACGCATCATCTCGCTTAAACCAATTGTTCGGGAATGCATAGGCGTCCGCGAGCGAGGCGTATAGGTGAATACCTAGTATGATCAAAAAAAGGGAAACTTCGAACCAGGGGATGCGTTTAATGAAATTCATTCTTCCTATTGGGTAACAACATGTACGTCGCTACGAAATATCGAGTGTGATTTTGCCAAAATTCTCGCCGCGTTCCAGGCGTTCCTGTGCGGCAGCGGCTTCCTTCAGCGGGAAGGTTTGATCGAGAATGGGTTGGAGTTTACCAGCAAACACCAAATCCATCACCTCACGAAATTCAGAAATCGTGCTCATGGTAGAACCCAGAATGGAAAGATGTTTTCCAAAAACAAAGCGATTATCGATCTCAAAGCGTGGCGCGGCGCTGTTGCCCACGGTTAATAATCGTCCACCTTTTCTCAGCGTTCGCAGGCTCAATGGGAACGTCGTGCCAACATTATCCACGATTACATCCGCGCCGCGTTTTTCTGTCGCGAGAAAAACCGCCTTCGACCAATCTACCTCTTTTGATCGGTCGATCAAAACATCCGCGCCAATGGACTGAGCCTGAGTCAACTTTTCAGCATTGGAACCGATAACGATGACGCGTGCGCCAAGATATTTTGCGATTTGAATCGATGCGGAATTTACGCCTCCGCCCGCGCCGACGATTGCCACTGTTTCTCCAGCCTTTACCATCCCGCGAGTGACCAGCGAATGCCAGGCGGTCTGATACACCAAAGCTGACGCGGCTGCCTTGCGATAATCAAACCCTGCTGGAATTTTGTGCAATTGACGGGCTGGCAGGCTGATATATTCACAATAGGTACCCCGAGTGGTTTCTCCCAATAAGTGCCAGTTACGACAGAGATTATCTTGTCCGCGTTGACAGGCTTCGCATTCACCACATCCGAGGTTGGCATTGATAACGACGCGATCCCCAATCTGAAACTCAGTCACACCTTCGCCGATTGATGCTATCTCTCCAGCACCGTCTGCGCCGGGAATGTGAGGATATTCCAGCTTCAAGCCTGCCCAGCCAACACGGACGAAAATATCTACGCGATTTAGTGCAGCCGCACGCAAACGAATGAGCACCTCACCCGGCTTGGGCTGTGGATCGGGAAAATCCGCGTATTCGAGGACGTCTGGTCCGCCGTGAGAGTGAAAGAGGATGGCTTTCATTGATCTCCATTTATTTTATTCAATGTCTTTTTTGCTCTCCATTCTCTGAACAAAAGAGCCAAAATAACTAGTCCACATGTCAAAACGATTGAGCGGACCGGTGAATTCCAGAGGTCATTTATACCTTTTGAGAAACTGACATCCATGGATGTATTAATCTCCATGTCTGTAACGATGTAACCACGCAATCGTTGGCTGGGAGCATATCCCATTTTTATGATGGAATTTGGTATCTGGTCTGCAATTTGCTCTACATATTTCTTACTGTTCTGGAGACTGAAGAATGCCACAAAGTTATTCCAGTTCTTAATCTGGAATAACTTTATTTCGAGATCTTCTTGTGTCAAAGAAATAACATTGTGTGGTGTAAGGTTTCCGAGTGTCTCGTCTTTTGGATTACGATTTGTTCCATAGTGCTCCACGAGGATAAAATTTGCTGGCACGGGGATTTGGCGTCCAAGCCATGAAATGTAATCGTCTTGATTGGGTGGCGCAACTATATATGGCATAATGACAAAATATTGAAAATATCCCATTAGTGTGGCTACAAATAGCATTCCTGCTGTGCAATAGTTTTTTATTGCTATATTGCTTTTGTGTGAGATGACAATGTTGTTTGTGAATATATCCAATAGTGATATCAGCCCAATTGCCGAAATCAATGCTAGAACAGGAATGATGGCAACCATATGTGTTGGACGTGGCGGGATGGAGGCAATTACTCCTAGGAAGAAGAATCCGGCAAGAAACCATACGAAGGATATTAGATATTGTATTCTTCTGTAATTGAAAAGAGAAACTCCCAACCCCAGAATAAATAATAAAGAAGAAATACTACTTCCTGTTAGCCCTATAAATATCTGATGGTCATTATATCCAATTGGGTCGAATAAGATTGCTGCGGTACGGATTATGCCGCGTAAAAGGATGATCCCATACAGTGTTGGATCATAAAAGACTTCAATGTCATTGATCTTAAAGATATTGGTTTGGTCAATGCGTTCATCTCCAAAGACAAACCTACCATAGAAAGTGTTGATGGGTCCGGTTTCCCAGATTTTGTGGCTGAGTGAAGTTGCCGAGTCCCCGCTGGCGACATATGCTATTCTAGGCAATATTACAAATAATGTACCGGCAGTAACAATCCCTAATGGAATTAGCTTTATCCAGAACTTCCCCCGCAAAGATAATGACCGATATAAAAGAATTAGAACAAGTACGACAACCCCTAACCAGGCAGCAGAATAGGTGTAAAAGCCCAATCCTGCTGTTACTCCCGCTAACCAAAGGTAAAAAAGATCGTTTCTTTTGATCCCAATTGTAAGGAAATAAATACATAACGTAACCGGGAATAGAGATTGAGAATTGTTATATCCAAGTCGGGCAAAGGCAAGAAAGTAAGGATTAACAAACATTAAGACGCTGGCAACTATTGCCGTACGGCGGTCGAACAGCTCATGAGTAAGAAAATATAATGGAAATATAGTAGCAGTTGCGGGTAATACAGAAGCGAAACGCCATCCCCAGAAATCGATGCCTGTCCAATACATTATCCATGCTTGTAGATATGAACTTGCGACTGGAAATGTAAAGATTCCAACGTCAAAAAAAAATGGTTTTTCTATACCGAGTGCAATTTCTCGTGCAAGCTTCCAGAAAGGTAACTCGTCTGCTATCCAGCCAGCGGGAATATCGTTGAGTAGATAGGAGGTAAATGCCACTGCGAATGCGAAGAGTGCAATTACCCACATACTATCTACGTGAGAAATAGGAGCGCTAGGCTTGCGTTCGATTTTCCAAAAAAGTAAAGTAATTATGACGAGGATTATTCCCCACACTAGAATGAGAAATTGTGAAGATCGATGTTGGGAAAGTTGATTTAATATAATTGTATAGCCCAGCAAACAAGCAAGGACCCATGGCAGAGTGGATCTCCAACGTAGCCAATCTCCATTCAATTCTTGTATTTTAGGTGGTAAATTATTCTTTAGGACAAATATTCTTCCAAAAAAGATTATTCCTAGTAATATTATTAACAATCCAACTAACACATGCGTTGGATTTTGGAGCGCTAAATAGAAAGTTTTGTTCCAGCTCTCAAATATTGTATGAAATGAATCTAAAAACAAATGTGAAATTTGTCTTTTAATTAACTGAATTCCAATTAATGTAAAAATTATGCATGCCACAGCCCAGTATTTGCGGCTGGTCGTTTTATTGATGGCAGAGAGGGGGAAAACTTTTGTCATTGCAAGAAATAGTTAACAGATTTTCTTTCTTGCAATGACAGTTAGCGAACCATTGTCCGAGTAGATGCTGAAGCGGTTGAGAAAATCGACAATGGATGAGAGGAATTTTCCGGGGTCGTTTTTGAGGCGGAAGAGTCTGCGAAATAGGAATCCTAATGTGGCATATTGTCCCGCACGATTGACCTCAAGTACATCAAAATTATCACTTAACACACGGCGAATGGTTTCTGGTGACCAATAAAAGACATGCTCAGGTAGTTTGAAGGAAACCCAGTTCTTCCCCGACAGCTTGGCAAGTAAACTGCTTGGGTCGGGGGTGGTAATGGCTAGCACGCCATTGGGTTTGAGTACACGATGAATGGCTTTGAGAAAGCTTTTGGGATCATAGATGTGTTCAAATGTGTCGAAGGCAACGACGAGGTCGAAGCTTTCGGACTCGTAATTGGCAGATTCGATTAAGCCGAGTTGGATCCGGTCTCCCCAGGTTTTTTGCCCCATCTCCACGATGTAATCGGATGGGTCGAGCCCAAATACATCGAATCCCATGTTTTGGGCGGCGGTGAGGAAGTAGCCGGGTCCGCAACCAATGTCTAATGCACGTCCTGCGGATTTGTAGGGCGCAATTTGCCTAAGGCGCAGAGTGAATGTCTTGACCCAGTTATCACTAAGTTCGAGATATTCGTCGTAACCTTGCCCTGAGATGTTGGAGTTGTAATATGCTTCATCCTTGTAAAGTTTGAGGATGGCTTCTTGAGTCAGGCGGGGAGATAAGTAGTTGAGTCCGCAGGAGGAGCAGGCGACAACTTGATAGGGTGCGAAGTCGTAGCGGGTAACGGCTTGGGCGGAGGGTCCGCACAATGGGCAGGTGGCAGTTTCAAGGTCGGAAGGGGAGGCGATATGAGTCATTTTCGTAGAATCCCTGCTAAGTCGCCGCGATCCTTTCGGGCGAATGCATTTAATAGGCTTTTGTTAAGTTGAATCAAGGCGGTGACGAGCAGTAGTACGCCGCTCACTGCAAGCAGACGGTCTCGCAGGGGGAGAGGGAGAAATTGCAAAAAGATAATGTGGGCGATCTCGTTGAATGGCGGCTGGAGGATTACAGGGGTCAGGATTTTTGCAAACCCAATGCCTGCTAGGAAAACGCCTAGCACAAAGATGACCATCCAAAATTGTGTTCCGAAGCTGGGCTCAAGCCACCTCCAAAAGCTTGCACGAAAATAAATGGTAAGCGTATCTATAAATGTACCAAAAAAGTGGCGAAGCTTCATGCGTCCCAACCCGCCAGTGCGGTGATAGGCGACTTCTACGGGATATTCAATGATTTTGTATCCGAAACGAGAGGCGGCGACCAGTAGCTCGATATCGAAGGCAAATCGGCTCACGCTCAAGCGTGGAATGGCATCTTCCAATACTTCACGTTTGAAGAGTTTGATTCCAGTTTGTGTGTCGGTGATATCCAACCCAAAGAGGAAGTCAATGCTTTTTCGGTACACTGCGCTCATGATTTGACGTGGCAGTGGGAAGCGATTGGCAGTAGGGTCCTTTACACCAGCTACTACATCTGCCTTGGTTTTCTTCATGGCGGTGAGTAATTTTATGATGTGTTGTGGGGCGATCTCCAGATCGGCATCGAGAAATGCAATGACCTCGCCTCGCGCTTCTTCGAATCCACGAAAGAGGGATGCTCCTTTCCCGGCATTGGTTTGCATCTGAAAGGGTTTAATAACGCGATGAACTCTGGCAGCGCGCTTACATTCTGCAAAAGTGTTGTCCGCGCTGCCATCATCGACAACGATGACTTCAAAGGACTGACGTTTAAGTGAATCGCAAATCTTCTGAAGGTTTTCATAGATGTGAGCGCCTTCGTTGTACGCAGGGACGATAACGGAAAGTTTGGTGTTCTTTTTGTTACTGATTTTTGACATTCGAGAATATATTTTCCGAACTTTGCATAATATTATTTCAGCCCCAACTCTGCCCTTGAAATCACCAGCCGTTGAATTTCACTTGTGCCCTCATAGATTTCTGTGATCTTGGCATCGCGGAAGTAACGTTCTACGGGCAGTTCCTTGCTATATCCCATACCCCCGTGGATTTGCACCGCTTGATGGGTGACGAACATCGCAGTTTCTGAAGCGAAGAGTTTTGCCATCGAGGCTTCCAGAGAATATCGTCCGCCAGAGGTCTTGGATTTTTCCTTGGCGAGTGCGGCGTTGTAGATCAACAAACGGGAGGCTTCGATGCGGGTTTTCATATCCGCGAGTTTGAAGCCTGTGCCCTGAAAGGCTCCAATGGGTTGACCGAACGCCTCACGCTGACCCGCATATTGACGCGCAGCTTCGTAGGCGGCTTCGGCGATACCGAGGGCTTGTGTGGCAATCCCAATGCGACCTGCATCGAGCACGGTCATGGCGATCTTGAAGCCTTCGCCCTCTTCGCCGAGGCGATTCTCAGCAGGGATTCGGCAATCTTCGAAGAGCAGCTCACTGGTAGCGGATGCGCGAATGCCAAGCTTTGGTTCCTTTTTTCCGCGAGTGAGTCCAGGTGCTTTTCCATCCACGAGAAAAGCAGTGACACCCTTTTGTTTTTTTGCTGGGTCGGTCATCATGAATACCACGAAATAGTCTGCCACAGGACCGCTAGTAACCCAGGATTTTCGCCCGTTCAGAATATAAAAATCTCCATCGCGGACAGCGCGGCTGCGCATCGTTCCCGCATCTGAGCCGCTTTGAGGTTCAGTGAGCGAATACCCGCCAATGGCTTTGCCTGAGGCGATGGGGGTGATGAAATTTTTCTTCTGTTCTTCGGTGCCGAATTTCGAAATGCCATGACAATACAAGGAATTATTGACCGACATGATGACACCATGCGAAGCATCCACTTTGCAGATCTCTTCCAGAGCAAGGACATAAGCCAGCGTATCCATGCCGGCCCCGCCATAGGCTTCTGGCATTTCAATGCCCATGAAACCCAATTCGCCCATCTTTTTGATGGTGGCATGCGGAAATTCTCCGCTCTCGTCAAATTCTGCGGCAATGGGGCTGATTTCTTTCTGGGCAAAATCGCGGGCGGCATCCCGCAACATTTTGTGTTCGTCTGAAAGTGGGTAGATGGGGAGTTCGGTCATTGAAATATCTCCGGTGAAATTTTCTTGAATTATACCCTTTGTATTCTTTGGGTATCGCTGACACCGAAGGCGAATCGAAGTAAAATTGGGGCAACTTAGAAAGGATGTGACAGTCATAGTATGTGACTGTCATATTTTTTCGCCTCCATCACGACCTGCAAGTTGGTTGAGCCCATTGAAGTTATTTCTGTTTCCGAGGCAAAATGTCATCATCGTTTCTAAACTCAAAATGTGAAGCCCGCGAACATCCTCTAGGCGGATGCGGCGTCTATGCTCGCGAGCGGATTTATAAAGGTGAATTGGTCTCTTTGTGGGGCGGGAAAATCGTCCGTAAGCAGGAGCTTGACCCAAGTATGCCGCGTTTCACACAACGCGTCCTGCAAATCGACGAAGACCTTTACATCCTTACCGCTGAAGAAAAAGAACCGAACGATTGCTTCAATCATTCCTGCGAACCGAACTTGGGATTTTCCGGTCAGATCGGTTTGGTCGCCATGCGTGACATCGATGCCGGGGAAGAATTGACCTTCGATTACGCCATGTCTGATGGCGAACCTTACGATGAATTTGAATGTCATTGTGGGACGCCGAGTTGCCGTCATAAAGTGACGGGAAACGATTGGAAACTACCCGAATTGTGGTTCAAGTATGACGGATATTTTTCGCCCTATCTCTCACGCCGCATCGCCAAATTGAGGAAATGAAGATTTCTTTTCCCGTTCGAATTTATTTGATAGCTCTTATCTTGAGGTTGATTCCCATTCTTGCCACCCGCGGACTGGGCATCGGACTCGATGACATGTTCCAGTATGACATGCTGGCGCGTAGTCTCGCCTCGGGGAATGGTTTCCGCTGGTATGCGCAGGACGATTTGAAGCTCCTCGAGCCCTACGTGGACTTTGACCTTTCCTCTGCTCAAGACTACGACCCACAGTATGGGTTATACACTTCTTTCCGCGCTCCGTTGTACCCGGCGTTTTTATCGCTCGTCTATACCTTGAGTGGATTGGACTTCTCACGTTTCTTTTGGGCACGGCTGGCGCAGGCGATCTTCCTTGGTGCACCACTGGCTCCGCTGACTTATCTACTTGCACGTCAAATTTTTTCTTCAAAAAATGATGCGCAAAGTGGTGCTGATAAAACAGCTCGCTTCGCGGCTTGGCTCGTGGCTGCTTACCCCATGCTGCTTGTGTATCCGCTCGGGCTGGGGACTGAGAATCTCTTTTTCATCTTGCTGCTTGCCTCTTTTTATTTTCTGCTTCACAGCATTGAAACGCCGTCCGCCACGCACTTACTTTTAGCTGGCAGCCTTCTCGCGTTGACGGCGCTGACGCGTTCGGTCATTCTCCCGTTTGCCGGGCTGGCGATTTTCTATCTGTTCTTTTTGCACGGCAGAAGAGCCTTGTTGACCGGGTTGGCGTTTGTGGTTATTGTCTCTCCGTGGGTTGCTCGAAATTCGTTGCTGCATGGCAAGCTAACCGGCATTGAAACATCCATGGGCTATAACCTGTACCTTGGCTATCATCCGGACGGGAATGGTTCCTTCACATTTGGTCCCTCGCTGGATTTGCTGACGATTATGAATGATGCCGAACGGGATGAGGCTGGCACGCAGCAGGCGTATGAATTCATCCGTGAAGACCCTGGTAGATTTGTCCCGCTTCTATTGAACCGCCTTAGCTTTTTCTTCGGCTTGGAAAAACGCGTGCTGATATATTTTTATTCCAATAATATTTTGGGATACATTCCATCCCCCTGGTTATTGCTGATCTCCATTACGCTTCTTTTGCCGTTTGTGTTTTTGAGTGTATTCGCGGTGTTGGGCTTTGCAGCGACAGAATCCCCTCCCCGCAGATTCTTAATTGGACTGTTGTTGTGGACCTATATCCTGCCGCATGTGTTAATCCTTGCAGAGGATCGCTTTCATCTGGCGTTGATTCCATTTTTGGCTGTCTTCGCCGCACATGCTGTGACTCTGCTCCGTGAGCATAAGCTGCGGATGCAGGTGGGCAGGGGGTTGGGCTTCGCGATGGTGATCGTCCTGCTGCTTTTGTTCAACTGGGGTTGGGAACTTGTCCGTGATGCGGATAAAATTGCGGCACTGCTGGGTCCCGGCGGAAATACACTCCACTTTCCTTATTGACGAGAAACCACATGAAATATTTAACTGGCGAAAAATTGAACTTTGATTGGAAAATCGTTACGATTACGATTGTCAGCACATTGCTGTTAACCGTGGATCATTATCACAAATTTACCGAACACAAATATTGGGATCGCGTCATCCTGTATTTGGTGATACCACTCTTAATCACATTAATCTTCTTCCGTGAGAATCCGCGTGATTATGGGTTTTCGCTCGGCGATTGGAAGCTTGGTTTGGTCTACATCGTCATTGGGATCGCGCTTATGACTCCGATCATTTATCTGCTCGGCAGCGGAGACGAAGCCTCACAGAAATATTATGAACGTTTCCTTGTCGGATTGCCGTGGACGACCTTCCTCGATTTGATTGGCTGGGAGTTTATCTTTCGCGGCTGGATTTTATTTGGCTATGCTCGCAAATTTGGACATGAAGCCTTATGGTTGCAAGCTGTCCCATTTGCGATTGCTCACATGGGGAAGCCCGAGATCGAGACCCTCTCTACCATCTTTGGCGGATTTGCCTTCGGGTGGGTGGCATGGCGGACGAAGTCTTTTCTTTATCCGTTTTTGATTCATTGGTATATTGGCACGCTGATTATTTTAGTTGCGGCAAAGGTGATATAGCTATATGGAATACGAAATTCGTCCGGCGAAGGATTCAGAGTCCGCTCAAATTCGAAGTCTGATTCATCTGGTGGGGATCAACCCTACAGGTCTGGATTGGAAGCGCTTCCTCGTTGCTGTCAATGCTTCTGGCGAAGTCATCGGTTGTGGGCAGATCAAGCCTCACGGGTCAGACGTCCTTGAAATGGCTTCGATTGCTGTACATCCCAATCATCGCGGACAAGGACTTGCGCGGCGGATCATCGAGCAGCTGCTTGCAGATTCACCCAGACCTTTGTATTTGATGTGCGTGGAACACAACGGACCGATGTATGAAAAGTTTGGCTTTCGTGCGATTGATAATCCCGAGATGCCGAAATATTTTCAACGCATTAAGAAACTTTTTGTTGTGGCAAAAGCCATGCAGAAAACGGACGAGGATTTGCTGGTGATGAAGTTGGGGTAGAATCGACGCATGAGAAATGTTTTGTATGTGTTGGTCGGTGTGCTGGCAGGGTTTGCGCTGGCGGGGTTATTGCTGTTTGTGTCGCGTGCCCCGGCTGGTGAGCCAATTGTTCTTCAAGCCGCGCCGACCAAAGCGCCGATTGCAGTACATGTCATTGGCGCGGTTCCGCGCCCGGGGTTGTATGAATTTTCGGAAGGCGCCCGCGTGCAGGATGCCATCGATGCGGCAGGCGGATTGCTTTCAAGCGCCAATATCGAATCGATCAATTTGGCCGCTTTGCTTGAAGACGGTCAGCAGTTGAATATTCCGTATAAATCGGGACAGGAACCGGAAGTGGACGAAAACGAATCGCTGGACTTGCCCGGCGAGGAACCCACGGAAGAGCCATCGACATCGGATACCGATGCCGAATTGATCAATATTAATTCCGCTTCGCTCGAAGAACTCGACTCGCTGCCGGGAATTGGTCCTACGATTGCTCAACGCATCATCGACTATCGTGAAGAGAATGGCGGCTTCGGGGTGATCGAGGATATTATGAATGTTTCCGGTGTTGGTCCATCCACCTTCGAACAGATCAAAGATTTGATTACCGTCTAATGGGCTTCGATCATTTTTCTTTTATCGCTCCCGTTTATGCGCGCGCAACTTACTCGCATGCAGCCGTGATGCGCGAAGTCGCAGCTCTGCCTGTCAGCGGACGCTTGCTCGATATTGGCGGCGGCACGGGACGTGTGGCTTCTGCTTTGCGCGATTCAGTGGATGAGATCGTCATTGCGGACGTGTCATTTGGGATGTTATCTCATTCGCCTCGCGCTGACTTTCGAGCTGTGGGTGGTGCTTCAGAGAATCTTCCCTTCGCAGATAGTTCCTTCGAGCGTGTCATCATGGTGGATGCGCTTCATCATGTAGCGAACCATCCGCTCACAGCTATGGAAATGTTCCGCGTACTCAAGCCAAACGGCGTGCTGGTCATCGAAGAACCGGATATCCGTACCTTTGGCGTGAAGCTGATCGCCATCGCAGAAAAGCTTTTGCTGATGCGTAGTCACTTCCTCGCGCCAGATGCAATTCTGAAGCTGTTCGAGGCGGGAGAAAAGAGCGTCAAATCTGTGAACGGAACAGCATGGATAGTTATCAGAAAAAAATAGGTCACGCTTCTGCGTGACCTATTTTTTATCCAGCCAGCACATGCCTTGAAATGACCAGCCTCTGAATTTCGCTTGTCCCTTCGCCGATGGTCATCAGACGCGCATCCCGATACATGCGCTCGACGGGGTATTCGCGGCTGTATCCGTATCCGCCGTGGATTTGGATGGCGTCATAAATGACGCGTTCCGCCATTTCGGTGGCAAATAACTTGGCGATGGCGGCTTCCTTGCTGTAGGGGCGTCCCTGATCTTTCAGCCATGCGGCTTTGTAAATGTACGTCCGCGCCAATTCGATTTCCATTTCCATATTGGCGATTTTGAATTGCGTGGCTTGAAAATCAGCCAGTGATTGATTAAACGCCTTGCGTTCTTTTGCGTAATTAATCGCCGCTTCCATCGCGCCGCGTGCCAAGCCAATGGAGATCGCCCCAATGCTGATGCGACCCGCATCCAACGTGGATAGCGTTTGCTGCAAGCCGCGTCCTTCGGGTCCGATCAAATTTCCAAGCGGCACGCGGACGTTGTCGTAGGTCAAGCCGTGAGTGGGAGAGCCGCGCAAGCCCATCTTCTTTTCAGCGGGACCAATGGTCAATCCCTTTGAATCTGTGGGCACGAGGATCATGCTCAAGGATTTTGAACCGCCCTTTGGGTCGGTGCGGACGAGTGTGATGATGTATTCTGCAATACCGGCATTTGTATTCCACATCTTTGCGCCGTTGATGACCCACTCGTCGCCGTCTTTTTCGGCGCGGGTGATAATGCCGCCTTGAATATCTGAACCGGCGCCGGGCTCGGTCAATGCCAATGCGCCGAGTTTATTTTTGCCGCTTGCTACGATAGGGAGCCATTTCTTTTTTAGTTCGTCGCTGCCATACAAGGCCAGCGGAGACGTTCCCAATCCATTGTGGGCCGTAAAAGCCAGAGCCGTCGAGCCGCAGCCCCAGCCAAGTTCTTCCATTGCGATGGCATTGGAGATCGCATCCACGTTAGAGCCGCCATACTCTTCAGGGATGCTCATTCCCGTCAAACCGACCGGTCCGCCTTTGCGGACAGCCTCCCAATTGAATTCTTCTTTTTCATCCACTTCATGCGCCTTGGGACGCAGGACATCCTCTGCAAACTCGTGGACGATCTTCTTCCAGATTTTTTGTTCTTCATTAAGGTCAAAATCCATATTCACTCCATTAAATTGTGATAACTTTTTCAGCACGTATTTGAGCTTCGATAATATCGGTCATTCCACCGACAATGCCAACCTGGACTTGGTCTGTCAATCCCATCATATCGAGACACGTCGAGCAGACAATGAGACGCGTGCCTTTTGCTTCCAACTGCTTCAATTGTTCAATGATGGGAGAATTCGTCGTCACCAATTTGACTCCGTCTGTATAAAAGCAGACGATCGCAGGCGCTTCATTCCCTTCCAGCAAAAGCGAAAAATATTTTTGGATCAACTTGTTGCCAAGTTCAGGCAGGTCGGTTTGTCCCATTCCGAACTTCGTGCAGAGTATTACCGTTTCTTTCATGCTCACTCCTGTGCGGTGAAATTTTCAAGTAATTTTTGTGCTTGTTTTAATTTATCTTTTGGCACGAAGACCTGTACATGCCCCAACATATCAATTGTAACGGGATAGATGTTTTGACCGATGGACTCCTGAAACAGCTCCACGTCGATGCCATTCGCCTCCAGATAACTTTCGAGTAAGTCCGCTTCCAGACGGCTGGTCAACTCGGTGAGCAATTCATACTTCATTTTGTTCATGGCTACCTCCATGTGAGAACGAACAAAACCGTCCACAAGATGCTGACGATGAGCTGACGGATTCCAATGCGAGTTGGTTTCCAGCCCACTGCCGGATTGAAAATTCCCCAAATTGTCTCCAGCCATTGCAGAGCAAATGGGACGAAAATAAATATCGGAATTAACTTGGCAACTCCGAGAAAAGTGGACAGAACGAGGTTGAAGGATGTATATATAAACGCGCGGATTCCCATCCGCCACCACTCGCTTCGGCTCGTACCCGCCGCCTGTTCCTGTGACATCTCCCTTTGACTCAGCCGAAGATAGGCGTACACAATGCTGGCCGCCGATTGCAGCCATGTAAACATCCATAGCCACCAACCGGCTGGCTCATATCCATGGATGCCAACCCAATAAGCGGCTGGCGCACTCAGCGAGAGCACGCCTGTGGCAATGACTTCGATCCCCGCCTGACGGCGTTCTGCGCGTTGACTCACCAGCCATAAGTGCCATGCAAAAACGGGAGCGCCGGGTACAGCCAGATACAGCAAATAACTGAAACCTTCGAGGATAAGTCCGGTTAAGGCTGCGGTGGCGATGGCTCCATAGATCAGCAACCAGAAATAGGCGGCGGGAAGATCCGTCTTGGGTCGCCTGCCAGAGAGCGCCTTGACCAGCACTGTCATCGGCTGGCGCAGCATAAAAGCGGACATTGCTGCCACGATCAGAAAAAACGTGGCGCTGGTAAAATTCCCGCCGGCGAAAATCCCCACCAAGAGCGGGCTGAGGATGAACACCCACGAACCATGGTCTTGCGGTAATGCGATCTGTTTTTTGAAGTATCCAGTCATTGTGGGCAAGGATAAAGGAAAAGGAACGCCCGCGCAAGGTTGAAGGGCATGGGTATAATTGATGCAAAATTTTGAAGGAGAGAATATTGTATGGCAAAGAAGAAACAAGTTTCGAAGAAGGCTCAGATCGACCAATCGGAAAAGACGGTTCAATACGCCGCGATCGCTGTGATCGTGTTGGTGATTGGATTTTTCCTGTGGCGCTTCATCCCCTGGGGATCGTTGACTGCTGCGCCAGAGTCGCCAGCTGAGGGGATTTCTGGTGAGATCAAACAGTGGGATGCCGCCCCTGAGATGATGCTCGATGAAAGCAAGTCATATTTTGCGACGGTTGAGTTGGAAAAAGGCGGTTCGTTTGTGATCGAGCTCTACCCGGATAAGGCTCCACTCACGGTGAATAACTTTGTCTTTTTGGCTCGTGAGGGCTTTTTTGATGGCGTGACATTCCACCGTGTGCTGGCGGGGTTCATGGCTCAAACCGGCGACCCGACTGGAACTGGCATGGGCGGACCCGGTTATGAATTTGTCAATGAGAACAGCGACCTGACCTTTGACAAGGAGGGAGTGGTGGCGATGGCAAATTCCGGTCCCGATACGAACGGCAGTCAGTTCTTTATCACATTCGACGCGGCGGAATGGTTGAACGGCGGCTACACCATCTTCGGGCAGGTCATCGAGGGCATGGATGTGGTCAACAGCATCACCCTACGTGACCCGGATGCGAATCCGGATTTCACGGGCGATGTGATCAAATCCATCACCATTACTGAAGAATAAGGAAAAGAGAGCGGAGAAAAACTCCGCTCTCTTTTTTGATTGGTAAAATTGGATTGTCTTTACTGTAACCCGGAGGTTTTGGCATGAGCGAGAATCATACCCGAAGTGAGATGCACGGTTGCATCGTGTGTGGGGCACTATATCAACTTTATGTGGTTAGCGATGCAAAAGGCAAGTTTGTAGATTTCAAGATCATGAGTCCCGGCGGGAAGCGGGTGGACGATCCGCGTCGTCCGTTGGTGGCATGCGAGCGGCATACAGACGAAGAAGTCGAGGCGGCTGTCAACCGCGCGTATGGTCCTTTCGATGAAGACGAAGATGATTGACCTTTAAGCAGACCTTATTTTCTGTCGTAGAAAACCAATAGGGTATTCCCGTATTTCCTTTGCTCGCCTGCCCCTAGATTGGACAATTCAATCTCTTCGAACTCTTTCGGGTCGATCTGCACGATGACCGTCCCATCTTCCGTCAGCCAATCGATGTGATCGTCGATCAATTTCACGGCTTCCAGCCACATCTTTTTATATTGCGGCGGCGCAATGTAAATATATTCAAACGATTTGTCCGCTTTACCTGCCAGCATGGTGAACGCATCACCGCGGCGGACTTCCGCCTGTTCACTGAACTTGCAATGATCCACGTTTTCCTGGATGGTTTCAATGGGGGCGCGATTTAAATCCGTAAATTTCACGAATGTCGCGCCGCGGCTCAAAGCCTCGATGCCAATCGCTCCCGTGCCCGCAAACAAATCCCACCAATTTGAATCGATCACATCTCCGGCAAGGATATTGAACAACGCCTCTTTGACACGGTCCATGACCGGGCGGGTCGTATCACCCGGCACCGATTTTAACTTCCTGCCTTTCGCAGACCCAGCAATGACTCGCAGACTCATCCCACACTCTTTCTGGCAGTCAAAATATTTTCATGTGAAGCGACATACGGCACGACACAGCCAGTGCCGAGGATGAATCTGCGCCCATGAGTCTGCTCGATGGCGTTGTGCGCCTCCTCCTTGACCTGAGCCTGAGTGCCAGAAACGAGCGTTTCCTGCCTCAAGCCGCCGCAGACCACACCCCGAAAGAGACTCTGCGCCTCCGCCAGGGACGGATAAGTTTCACGGTCATGCCAGTTGACGATCTGAAAATTGAATAGACGCAGCAATGAGAAATACACATCCCTGCCATGCAGATGCAACATGTTGCACCACAAGCCATCGACCGTTCCCAGCACTCGCTGGTCAAACAGCAAAGCCGCCGACTTGTATTCCTCCAATTCGAGCATACTTCCCTGAGCATGTTGAATGGCGTAGAAGATGCCATCGATGCCTGTTTCACGCGCGGCTTCGATAAAACTGATCGTGGACTTGGTGATGGTCTTCAGTCCATTCATCACTGCTTCAGGATATTTGCGGATGTGCTCAAGCAACAGGTCATTGCCAGCCAGATTCTTCGCCTGTGAAAGCGGATTGAAGATGGTCTGGATTATGGGCGTTTCGTCCCCGATTTCTTTGCGGATGAGGCGCAGACATTCAAGTTGTGCGGCGAGATGAGGCGCTGTCGGGTCGAGAGGTTTGAGGGTTTCCCAATCTTTCGGGTCATGGATGATGCGCTTGGTATATTCGCGCGAGCCTTCCGGGTTATTCTTCCATTCGTCTTCCACGCCCCAATCCTTGACCGCAAATGATGAAGCCGGCGTGACTTTGACGATATCGAAGTCATAGGTTTGCTGAAATTTGATTGTTGCAGCAGCGAGGGTTTCCGGGTTTTGGTCTTCTTCGGGAAAATGCCGCCAGAGAGCGACAGGTGTGCGCCCGGTTTGCTCGCCGTTGAAACAGGCTTGGATTCGTTCGCGGTGGGAGATCATTTACAACTCACTTTCCAGGCGATGCCTGTGATAAAGACCTTCGCGGAAGGTTTTTATGATTTTAAATCCATTTGCCTGCGTCGCCTTCAAGCTGGCAGTATTCCATGTTTCGACGCTGGCATATATCTTCTTATACCCGCGTTTTCGTCCTTCGTCCATGAGTGCTTTTTGCAGCGCGCGCCCCAATCCCTGGCCGCGAAATTTCGGGTCGACGGTAAAGTAGACGCACTCAATCGTGTTCGGCTCATACATCTGTCCGCGGATGGTGATGCTGGAGATGACCATTTGTAAAAACGCCCACGGACGAGTGAAGATGACTTTGAAGATATTCCTGATGAACCAGGCTTTATCTTCGGTGAGTTTGGATGTAAGACTCGACGGCTCAGGCGACGCCAGACTGAATCCCATCACTTCGGCAGTTTCCTCACTTTGAGCGTAGAACCCGAAGGCTTGTTTGTCTTGGATTGCGTTCTCAAAATATCGCAATACAAATGAATAACCGAGTTTGGAAAGCAGACCTGCATCGCCGAGATGGATCTCGGCAATCCGCGGAAGCAACTCAGCGGGAATGGATTGCAGCGGGTGAAGCTTGTACGTCATCTCTTACACCAGCCCGCGGATGATGGTATGTCCCATGGCGCGCACAACGAAATGTGGTAATCTCTTCCAAACGGCAATGGCAAACTGAAATTTGGGGTTCTTCTGATTTAGCGAGGGTAGTTCGTGTCCCTCCGCGAGCCAATACCAATAAGCCAACTTTTTCTTTTCCGGCGCCCACTTGGATTTGAATATGTCATTGCCTGAGCCGACCAGACTTCGTCCAAGATCGAAGGTCGTGCATCCCTTTTGGATGGCATGTTCGATGACTGACCAATATAAAAATTCTCCAGCATAAGATGAACGCGCAAATCGCAGGACATTCGCATGTAGATTGAAAATAGTTTTGCCCTGATAGATGAAGACTCCGCCGCCGGTGATGCGCCCCTTCGCATCATACGTGACCGCAAAATTGAGCGTATCTCCCAAGCTTTCCGCCATCTGACGGAGATACCGCTCCGCGTGATACGGCGATCCAAGCTCGTGCATGGAGAGTGCCAGCGCTTCATACGCATCATCCAGCAAATCGAGATGACCAAAGCGGATGGTGAAGCCCTTCTTCAACGATTTGCGAATATGATTACGATGGTCAGACGAGAAGCGTTTCATC
Organism: Anaerolineales bacterium; assembly: GCA_023382575.1. Taxonomy (GTDB): domain Bacteria; phylum Chloroflexota; class Anaerolineae; order Anaerolineales; family Villigracilaceae; genus Villigracilis. Next base: position 587 of record JAHDWC010000014.1, on the reverse strand, counting down.
AAGTCGTCTGCGGTGGCGGGTAAATCGATCAGGTAGGTAAAGTAAACGGGGTGTTCGACCCAGCCTGCGGGTGGTGAGGAGGCGGTATCGTCAAATCGAAGCGAGATGTATTCGAGTTTGAGTTCTTTTGCGAGACGTTGAGCTTTATCCATTAAACGGTCACGTGCTTCATCATTTTCGTAGGCGAAACCACCATAACTGCCGAATGGCGCAGTGGCGAGATAGTGACCGAAAACTGGATGCTTGACTTCGAGCATTGACAACGCGCCGAGTGGACGCTCACCATCCGTCGCAACAAAACGATGCACAGGATGACCGTAGACTTGGTGAATGAAATTCATCCACGAGTCGAGTCCGCTGTAACTGAGCTTTGACTCAAGAGATGGAGCATGAAGAGAGTTGACGCGCTGGATATTCATAGCTCTTTGATGTAATCCTGCATGGTGGAGGTGGGGAAATTCTTAAGCAGATCTTTTAGAAATTTAGATTTGTTGAAGGTAAAGGGAAAAAGCAGGGGATGATGAATCATGTCCACGATAAAATTTTGCGGATAACCCTTGGGTGTGATAATTTCGTATGGGTGCAAA
>JAHDWC010000013.1:39059-40451 GCA_023382575.1 Anaerolineales bacterium | reverse complement strand
GCTTGGAAATTGCGCGTGAGATCGGCGACCGCCGCGGCGAAGGAAATGCCCTCGGCAATCTGGGCAACGCCTACTACGCCTTGGGTGACGCCAAAAAAGCCATCGAGTTCTATGAGCAGGCATTGGTCATTGACCGTGAGATCGGCGACCGCCGCGGCGAAGCGCTTGGTTCCTGGAATTTAGGTCTTGCTTACGAAAAGGAAGGAGACTTAACAAAAGCAATCAATGCAATGCAAATTTGCGTTGATTTCGAACGGGAAATTGGTCATCCTGATGCCGAGCAGGACGCTCAACGGGTGGAAGAGATAAAGAAGAAAATAAAATAAGCGCAAAAGTGACAGTCACCCGCATGGTGACTGTCACTTTTTTTTTACTACTCATGAGGCGATTGCTTCGCCCGCTCTCGCGGGCTCGCAATGACATGCTCCCCGGCTTAATCCGCTGCCACTGCCTCCTGTATTTCCTCACGCTCCTTGCTCGGCACATCCTCCACGCCATACTGCACTTCCAACTCATGCCGGAACTGCTGCGTGTACAGGCTGTAGTAATGTCCGCGTTTACGCAGGAGTTCGGCGTGCGTGCCTTGCTCGGCGATGCGTCCATTCTCGATGACTAAAATTCGATTCGCGCGGCGGATGGTGCTGAGACGATGTGCGATCACAAAGGAGGTGCGTCCCTTCATTAGCGCTTCCATGCCTTTTTGGATCAAGGCTTCAGTCAACGTGTCCACGCTGGAGGTTGCCTCGTCCATGATGAACAGCTCCGGCTTGGCCAGCACCGCACGCGCCAGCGAGATCAACTGCTTCTGCCCAACCGACAGCAGATTCCCGCCTTCCCCCACATTTTGGTCATAGCCTCTTTCGAGTGTGCAGATGAAATCATGCGCGCCTGCGATCTTGGCGGCTTCTTCCACGTCGGCGTCGCTCGCGTCCAATTTGCCATAGCGGATGTTCTCGCGCACCGTCCCTGAAAAGAGATGCGGCGTTTGCAACACGATGCCGATCTTGTTATGGATCGACTCGAGCGTGTACCCGGTGTAGTCCCTGCCGTTGATGCGGATCACGCCACTCTGCGGCTCATAGAAACGGCACAGCAGGTTGACGATGGTGCTCTTTCCGCCTCCGGTCGGACCGACCAGCGCGATCATCTCACCAGGTTTCACCTTCAGTGTGAAGTCGGTCAACACCGGCTTGCGGTCTTCGTAGTAGAAGTCCACATGCTCGAATTCGATCTCGCCCAGCAGAGTCTGCGCTGAGATGGCGTCGCTGCGGTTATGGACCTCGGGCGGGGTATCCACCAACTTGAAGATGCGCTCCGCTGAAGCGATGGAATGCTGAGTCTCGGCATAGACGCGCGCCAGGTCCTGCACGGGCCACATCATGAAGGTCAGGT
>JAHDWC010000013.1:0-39012 GCA_023382575.1 Anaerolineales bacterium | reverse complement strand
CTGCGCCCCGCCGTACCAGACGATGGCGCCCAGCGCGATGGCGGCGATGATCTGCACGGTGGGGAGGAAGAGCGCCGAAAGCCATGCCGCGCGATACGATGCCTTGTACATGCGGGTGGTCAGCCCCTGGAATTCGACCAGGTTGGCATCTTCCCGTCCGAGCGCCTTGACCACGCGCACACCTTGAATGTTCTCGTTGTACGCGCCGGTGATCTTGCTGTTCGTACGGCGGGTTTGACGGAACTCCACCAGAATGTATTTCTGGAATTTCGTCGCTACAAAGACCATGACCGGGATGATGATCGAAACGATCAGTGCCAATCGCCAGTTGATGATCGCCATGAACGTCAGCGAGGTGATGATGTTCATCAACGCCCAGACGCTGTCCACGATGCCCCAGGTCACCAGTTCCGAGACGCGCCCCGTGTCTGATGTGACGCGTGCGATCAAGCGTCCCACCGCGTTTTGGGCGTAGTACGAAAGTGACAGATCCTGCAAGTGGTTAAAGAGCAGTTTACGCAAATCATATTGCACGCGTTCGCCCAATACCCCGGCGAGGTAAATGAACGTGAACACGAACGCCGATTGCAACAGCAGGAACGTTCCATAGATCCACGCGATGCGCGTCAACACGGCTGTATCTTTGAGGTTGATCCCCTGGTCCACGATCTGCTTGTTCAGGAATGTGAAATACGCGTCCAACCCGGAGACCAGACCGATGGTGATGAGAAAACCCAGCACCCATTTCCAGTGCGGTTTGATGATTCCCAAAATGCGCTTGAAAACGGGGAAGGTGATCTGTGATGTATGTTCTTCTTCTTCGAGTTCGTATAATTCTTCAGACATTTCTATTTCTCCGTAGGGACGAGGGCACCTCGCCCCTACATATCAATTCGCTCTTGCAATTTCCATTTCCAGCTCTTCATCGATCCTTGTCTGGATGTCGTAGATCTTGCGGTACATGCCGCTAAATTGCGCGAGCAGTTCTTCATGGCTGCCTTTTTGGATGACCCTGCCTTTATCGAGCACCAGGATCAAGTCGGCTCGCATCACAGATTGGATGCGGTGTGCGATGATGAAAGTGGTACGGTGCTCCATCAAGTCATCCAACGCCTTACGGATCGAGGCTTCGGTCTCGGTGTCCACGGCTGAGGTGGAGTCGTCGAGGATCAGGATCTTTGGATTCTTCAGGATCGTCCGCGCAATGGTCACGCGCTGCTTCTGCCCACCGGAAAGGGTCACGCCCTTCTCGCCGACGACAGTGTTGTAGCCGTCTGGGAAGGAGGCGATCACATCGTGTACAGCGGCGGCTTTGGCGGCGGCTTCGATCTCTTCTTGAGTCACGCGTCGACCCACGCCATACAAAATGTTCTCGCGGATCGAACGACTGAACAAGAAGGGCTCCTGCTGCACAATGCCGATCTGCTCACGCAGATACTTGCGCGAATAATCGCGCAGTTCTACACCATCGAGCAGGATCTGCCCGCCAGTGTACTCATGGAAACGCGGCAACAAGTTGACCAACGAGGTCTTACCGGAACCGGTCGAGCCAAGCAGCGCAATGGATTGTCCCGGCTTGATGTGGAACGAAATATCCTTGATGACATCATGCGTCCCATCGGAATACATGAACGAGACATTGCGGAATTCGATCTCGCCTCGCACCGGACCTGTCGGCTGGACAGCCCCGCCATCGAGGTCTTCGCGCGCCTGCTTGGTGATGTCCATCAGGCGTTGATATGAGACCATACCCGTCGAAGTCTGCACGATGACACGTCCTAGATTGCGGATCGGGAAGATCAGCCACACGACCAAGCCAACATATGCCACATAGTCACCGACCGAGATCCTGCCGTCAATAGCCATGAAGGCGGCGTAGATGAATCCAAAGAGCATCTGCGCGCCAAGCACAATGTCCGAAAGCGGCCAGAAGAGCGAATGCATCAACAACAGGAACTTGCCCTTGATGTACTTGAGCCAGTTATCCTTGTCGAATTTTTCCTTCTCGTAATCCTGCCGTGCGAAGGCCTTGACCACCCGCACGCCGGTCAGGTTTTCCTGCAGGGTTGTGGAAAGTACCGCTTCCTGTGCCTGATAATCTTCGTAGGCCTTCGTCACTTTTTTGAAGAACCAAAGCGAGATCCACAGAATCGGCGGAATGACCACCACAGACAGCAGACCCAATTACACGTTGATGTAGAGGATCGCCGCCCAGTTGATGAAGAACAACAGGATGATGCGTCCCACACCAATGGCTTGCTCCGAGAAAAAGCGGCGCAGCGCATCCACATCCGAGGTGACGCGTTCGATCAGATCACCCGTCGGCGTGGCACTGTGATACGAAAAGCTCAGCCGCTGGATGTGGTCAAAGAGGAAGTCACGCAATCGGCGGGTGATGCCTTCGGCAGTGTAAGCAGCCAGTCGTCCCGAAAGGAACGCGCCGCCGCCTTCGATGAACGCCAAGCCAATGAAGCCCAATCCGATAAAAAGGAAGGTTTGGGTCATGGTCGTGCCGATCATTTTTCCATGCGCCAGCACATCGTCTGCAAAGAAGCGTAACAGCAGGTAAACAGAGGTTTTCGCCAACGCTGAGACAGCCAGCGCGAGGGTCGCCGCGAGGTAGGACACGCGGAAGTCCGTCATCATGCGCCACAGACCAGCGAGACGGTTCGTGTGCAAGGCATCACGGAAGTCAAAAGTAGGGGAGGTTGTATCTGACATGGTGGTTCTCCGAACAAATTATTAAAACAAAAGGGCTGTAGCGCGTGCGCCACAGCCCAAAGTCAACAAGGGACAGAAAAAGACCTAGTTTCGGTCAATAGGCGCACTCCAAGAAGGCAATTTGCCAACTGCATCGGGGAGAATGTAGAAGATTGAGATGTACATCAAGAGTGCGCTCCTTTCGTTAGGGATAGGTCTTTCAACGTGCCGAGTTTACACCCGCAAATGCGACTGTGTCAAGTATAGGTTTAAGATTAAATTCTATGGGATGAAGATATCACAGAAAGTCTGATCAATATCACAGCGGGCAACTTCCTCGCCCAGCCATAGCACGCGAAATTGACTCGAGCCTTCTTTGGGAGTCCAGAACAGGATATTGCCAGGACGGTCAAACCGCGGCTGGATGGTGCTTGTGATGCCTGCCGAACAGCCAGACGGATTGAGATAAGGTGGGTCCTGGTCACCAAAGATAGTGATGTTCGCACAGAAATTACGCGGCAGGTAATCGACCGAACGCGTTTCCCATTGATAGGCTTGGAAGACATCCTCCATTGGAGTGCCATCTTCGCTGCTCAGGCGCTCGAATACAAACCCGGAAATGCTTCTGCGTGCGTAAGAACGGTTGAGGATAAAGAAACTGGTCTCATTGTAGAAGAGGGTGTAATGATTGCCGTCAGGATATTTCACCGTCGGCTCAGCCTGGACTGTGGGCGATGGCTCGACGGTCGGTGTCGCCTCAACTGTAGGCGTTTGTGGGATGGATGTCTCCGTCGGCAGTACAGTGGGAGAGGGCGACGCTTCTTCTGCGACAACCGGAAGGTTGGTTGAAGTTTCAGTCGCTTGAACAGCTTCCGGCGAAGAGGGAAGCGAAATCGTCAAAGTGGGGATGGGCAACAGGCTCAGTGGGTTGATCCCGGTGCTGTAAAAATAATATCCGCCTGCTCCCAATAAAAGCAGCAACAACAAAAGGATGAACCATCCACTGCGCCGACGGGCAGGTTTGGCGTGGACTGTGGCAGGCAAGCGTACATTTGCCTTGGGCTGCGCCTCAGCCTTCTTGGGGGCGGGGCGTTTTGAAATTTGCTCGATGGAAAGATCACTGCGCCGAATGGTTGGCACGCCCACTGGCAGAGGCGGAAGTGTGGTCTTTTTGGTCGAGCCAGATGCTTTGAATGCATCTTCGAGCGCCGAAATTAATTTCGCGCCACTCTGATAACGTTCACGCGGATCTTTTTGCAGCGCCTTGAGGATGACCGCTTCGACCGTAGGGCTAATGTCTGGGTTGATACTGCGCGGCGGCGGCGGAAGCTGTGAGATGTGTTGAAGCGCGATCTCAGTTGGGTCGTCGCCATTGAAAGGCAGGGAACCGGTTAGCACTTCATACAGGATGACACCCAATGAGTAAATGTCCGATTGCGCGCTCGCATCTGCCGACCTGCGGGCTTGTTCCGGCGAAATATAGTGAGGCGACCCAAAGATATTGCCCTGCGAGCCATCCCGCACTTCGAGCGCCATGCCAAAGTCACCGAGCAATACACGTCCATCATTCGAGATGAGAATGTTCGGCGGCTTCACATCGCGATGGACCACGCCATGTCGATGGGCGTAGTCGAGAGCATTCGCCACTGCATTGCCGATGCGCAATACTTCCGTGATCGGCATCAACTTTCCCTCTTCCTGATACAGATTAAGGATTTCCGCCAGGTCTTGCCCGTTGACATATTCCATGACGTAATAAGGAAAACCCTGATCGTCATCGGAATAATAGATCTGGATGATATTTTCGTGATGCCACTTCGCCATCATCCGCGCTTCGTTGACGAAGCGTGCCGCGTAGGCAGGATGATTCTTGTAGCGCTTATCCAGCACTTTGATCGCTACGGGACGATGTAGTTTGACATCCTGTCCAAAGTAAACAGACGCCATGCCGCCTTGACCAAGCAAGTGCTCCACACGAAAATTTGCAAGCTGCATTCCAACGATTGGATCTCTCATTATTTCAGGGGCCTTTTGCCGGTCTTGGGTTTGTTAGTCATGGTTTCTCTACGTGCAATTGTAATACGGGAAAGGTCGCGCACATAGCGATTGAAACCATTGGCATAGGCGTCGAGATAATCCTGTGTGATCAAATTGGCGAGGTCTTTGCGTCCGAGTGAGAGCAAATTCGCCACATGCGGACGGAAATCCCGCAGATGAATACGCATGACGGATTTCGAATCAGTGATGACACCCCAGGCAAGCTGTTTCTGCGTATTGTCATCCTTCGCGGTCATGAAGCGCGTCAATGTGCTGGATGGGACGACAGCACCAACATTCGAGAAGACTTCCCGTCCTTTGATGAGATTGTTCAATACTTCAAAGCGTTCGGGAATCTTATCCAGCAGGCGTTGGACGGGTACAGGCAGATGCGCCATCAACTTAAGCACGCCCGCGGAGGGGCTCTCTCCCTGCGCCGCCATTTCTTTGGCACGACTCAAATAAGCGCCAAAACCGGCCAGCGTGGCAAGGTACAACTTTTGGAACTGGTTGAAGCTGGTGAACAGATCCGTCCGGTCGGCGCCGGAGGCAGTTTCGTATGCGTCCAATAGTTTCAATGTGCGAGCGTGCAAGGTGAGTAGATCCAAGTCATGAAGCGGCACTTCCACATTGAGCGGATAGACCCGGTCACGCGGCGATTTGAGGCTCGCATCCATTGGAATAAGAATGGCAGGGTTGGTACGACTGCCCTCTTCCACCACTTGTCGAAGCTTGGCGGCGGCATCTGGGTTGGTCGCAGCAAACTTCTGGATCTCCTTCACTAGATCAGGCGAAGGGATGTACGTCGCAGCATGGATGGCGCGATATAACACTAGCAGGTCGTTGATGGTGATCTCGATCAGATCGTTGCGCTGTTTGAAGCTCTTTCGTAAAGAGAGACAGGTGCGCAAGTCCACTTTGTCGGTTTCAGCGCCTGCTTCCTGCATGACTTGCGGCGCGTGCTTGACCAATTCCAAGTCATCTGGCGTCAACTGCAAAGTCAACGATGTGTAGAGTCGTGTCTGTGATGGGGTGGGGGAGGCGGGCAACATACTTAGATAGTTTGCCCATGAAAGCGCCTCATTGGTCATCATTTCAGAAAGTGCGGTGCCCCAGGCGCCATCAAAGAAAATATGAGATTGGTCAAAGACAATCGTTTCACCGGTATCGAAGAGTGTCAACGCATGTGAGCCGACACCGCGTTCGGTCTGACGTAACTCGGAGAGCGGCAGCACTCGCGAGCGGACATCTGTGGAGATAATGATGGGTGCGAATTTCAAATTATCGAGATCGGTCACCAGCATTGGGTTGAGTTTGGAGCGCAAATTCGCCAATGCCGAGCGATGAATTCTTGCCAACGCTGAAATCTGCGCAGGGGCTGCTGGACTCGAAGTCAACAGGGATTCGATCTGCGCACGTGCGGTCAACACACTCAGCGGCTTGGCGGTACCATCTTCACAGACTGGCAGCAGATAATAACCGTCATTGTGGATGATGCCGATCTTGGCGTCGCTTAAGTTGATGGGCACACGCGTCTCGCCGTACGGACCAGGCTCCAAATACGCCACAATCGACATCTGACGTTGATAGGCGGACAGGTCTTGTTGAAGCGCGGACTGAAGCCGCGCCTCCCACTCGTCTCGGGCGGAATCTGACAACTCTTGAAGTTTACTTTGGAGGAATTGATCGAACTTTCTGCGACGATATGTAGGATAGTCGTAAAATGCCCCATCTTCGTCGCGGCGAAATGGACGGATCAGCTCCCACTCCCGATGGACGCGTTTGGATTGAATCGCTTTGCCGGATGAGTCGCGCAGCACATCCTCAAGGATCGAAATGGAAACGCGCTCGCGCCATTCATTCTCCAGCAAAGCCGGGTATTGATGCAAACAGGTCACTGCCGCCATGAACCAAGCGGTCAAGCGATCGGTTTTATCGAGGCGGATGTTATGTTGTTTGAGGATGGTATCAAAGCCATGTGTCTCATTGGTGTGACGGGCAGTATCTTCCCGCAAGGCATAATCGACATAAAACTGCCACGGACCCTCTGGAAAAGCAGTTTCAGGGTCTTTGCCTGCCAACTTAAGCAGGTTTTGATATCCCCACAGTACAGCGGCTGGACCGGCAAAAAATGCGCCATACACTGCCTGGTCAAGGATTTGTTCCACGCCGCTGAATAAGGCGTTGACATCTTGCTTGAGTTTCTGCGCAGGGATGCGCCGACCTGGCAGGCGCGCCAATCCATTTAGGATCATGCCAGGCACATTGCCAGCCGGCATGATCTTCGAGACCAATTGCACCACGGCTTCCACCTCTGGCAGGGAAAGGCGCGAAAGCTGATGCGCGGAAATGGTCTTAACCACATTCCGCAAGTTACTTGCCGTCAATTGTGAAGCGCGTTCAAGGCTGGGCTGTTTTCCGCTCATCGGCTGAATTATATGTCACGTTTTATTAACCGAATTCCAAGCCACCTTGCAAATCTGCAAGGTGGCGAGAATTCACGGATAAACCTGCAATCCGTGCTTTGTTTTCCCGGTCAGCACTATAATTCTGGATATGACGATCAAAGCATTCCGACTCACAATCCACGAGAATATTCCACTTAATCTCTCCGCTTCCACGCTGGACGAGTTAACGAGTCAACTTTCAGACGGTTTTTACACCACCTTTAGCACACTCTCAGGCGGGACACGTGTGCTTGGACTACAGGCGCATCTACATAGGCTATATGTCCCCGCAGCGGAAATGGGCTTGCGCCCATCAGTCGATGAAAAGACGCTTCGCCAGCGAATGGGGGAACTGACTCGCGAGAACTTGCCGCAAGAGACGCGCATACGCTTGATCCTTGCAAAGGATACTGGCGATGTTTATGTCGGCTATCAGCCATTTATTCCCGTACCTGAAGCCGTCTATCGTGACGGAGTCCATGCGGTCACTGCCGACATGGCGCGACATGATCCGCGGATCAAAGGGACAGATTTCATCACCCAAAGCGCCGAGCAAAGAAAATTAGTGAAAGGCGATATTTACGAGATATTGCTGGTTTGCAAGGGAAAAATTTTGGAGGGCATGACGTCCAATTTTTATGGCGTCAAATATTCCAAACCGCAAGATAACCTGGTCACTGCACAAAAAGGGATTTTGCTTGGCGTTACCCGGCGGGTTGTGCTGCGCCTCGCGAGAGGGCAGGGGATGTCGATTATGTATCGTTCTCCGCGTGTGGATGAAAACCTTGATGAGGCTTTTCTCACATCCAGTTCACGCGGTGTGGTGCCGATCGTTTCAATTGATGGAAAGCCAGTGGGGCAGGGGAAGGTAGGGGAGTGGGCAAAAACTCTCAGAAAACTGTATCAAGCCTACGTCGAAGAAAGAAGCGAGAGGATCGTTTAAGACGATTCCTTTTTGTGTTCAAAAATCTCGTAATAGGCCTTATCCAATTCATCATTGGAGAGATGAGCATAGCGCTGCGTAACCTGAATATTTGAATGACGCGCAAGTTCCTGTGCGAGTTTGAGATTGCCCGAGCCGCGCAAAACAGTGGTGACAAAATAATGACGGAACGAATGCGGCGTGATCTTGCCGACCATTTCCTTGCCGAGAAATTGCGCCACACGTTCTTTGACGATGTTGCGTCCTGTGGTAGGCGTCATCGGCTTGACCTTTTTTCCTGCACCTTTGTCGTGGCGCGCGAAGAGTGGCAGTGAACTCAGTTGCCGACCTGAGTTACCATCGAGTGCGGCGCGTTGGGCGAGATAATCCTTGATGGCTTGCAGGGCACGCGAGGTAAAACGGACTACGGCTTGTTTATCGCCCTTGCCGATGATAATGGCGCGTTGTTCGTTCCAGTCGATGTCGCCGCGCCGCAATCCACACGCTTCGTGGACGCGAAAGCCAGTGTCGGCGAGGGTCAGCAAAAATGCCCGGTCTCGGTATGCGCGTAGTTTAACATTGACGGCATCTTCGTCTTCACTGAGCGGAACGAGGAGATTTTCAACCGCCTGAACCTTGTCTAAAAGCGTCTCAATATCATCTGCGGGGAACTGTGGGAAGCGAATACCAGGGCGGCGTGAACGTTGTCGTATAAGCACACGCACGCGCGATTGATTGATCTCGGTCAAGCGTTCCGCATCCACATATTCGTAGAAACCTTTTACAGCCTGCAAATACAACTGCTCGGTAGCAGAGGCGAAGATTTTGAGATGTTCTGCCATGGGGGAAACCAAATCTTCTGTGAGGGCTCCAATTGGGGCGGAGGCGGGTTCCAGTGAATTCTCTCGCAGAATTTCGCGGAAGATATTGAGTGCATTCTTATACGCAAGCATTGTATGCTTGCTGCGAGAAAGTCTCACCATATCCAGATACTTGCTCATCGCCTCGGAAATGGTCAGAGGTTTTTTCTCAGAAGACAGCGTAGTGTCGCTCATGGGCTTCATTATACGAATTTCCTCTAGCTTGTCAATGTTTTCGATAATATTACTTATCGAAAACAAAAAGCAGATATTAGTATTTTGAGGTGAAAGCGACTTTGTCGCTTCTCCCCCACCTCTGAGAATCTGTTACAGAAAACAAGCTTGAAAGTACACTGAGAAAGGCGGGAAAGTGTCACACAACACAGGCAAGATGGGATTTCCCGCTCGCGTTCACAAATCAGTCCTTTCCTCCCCTACCCCATTCACCACACACCAGCAGTAGCTGGTACCGACTCCCTTGGCAACAGTTGGATCGCCTTCTTATTACAAACTGCCCGACACACTCCGCAACCGTAACAAGCGGTTGGGTCGATGGTCACTTTTTTGTTATTCGATGAATAGCGGATCGCTCCATACTGGCATTGACGCATACACAGTCGGCAGCCATTGCAGGCATCTGGTGAGACTTCCGCCACCCACTCTGCGCGGAACATCACTGGGTAATCTTTACGAGCGTGTGTGATGCGATACGCCATACAATCCTGGTCGCAATTGCACAAACCGCCGATGAAGGGTGTTTTGAACGTCCACACTGAATGGACAAGCCCTTCCTTGTCCAATTTGCGAATGGATTCAAGCGCCTCTTCCTTCGTCAAGGTTTCAAGACTGAACGAGTCGTCGAGAGCGTCCATGAGCTGCTTGTCCAACGTCAAGCCATAGCAGTAACGTGCATTCATATTCCCGGTCGTCACACGCCGACAGACACACGGCAACCTGATTGCGCCTTGCACCATCTCGAAGATCTTTTCCACATCTTCCATCGGCACGACCTGTCCATAATGGTCTTCCTTCTGGAGGTGGGTCAAAACTGGTTTGGCAAGTTTCATCAGCGGCGTCCGGCGGATGCGGTCCAACTGCCTGACATTTTTCGGCACGCGGGTGTGAAATCCATTCAGGAAGTCCGCCGCATATTCGCGCCGACGGTTCTGATTCAACAAATCTTGAGAGTAATTCTCCATGGTGAGATACCACTTCTTCCCTTCGCCATGTTGCGTGCAAAATTCACACATACCTGCCTCCTGTTTCTCAAATACCTGAAGTCAGTATATCCATGCCTCTGTATCTCTCCTAGTGACATTGCTCTGTGATTCCCCCTACCCCAAACAAAAGACATCTGCCCAGATGGCAGATGTCTTTTGAATTCTGAAACGGAATGGTCTTACTTGCGAGCGTTGATCTCCGCCAACACCTTCAGGACCATTTCCTTGGTGATACCAGCATCTTTGGCTTGCGGCATGGCTAACAGGTTTTCAAGGGTCATGCCTTTTGCCAGACCGATCATCGGATTCTTCGAAACTCCAGGCGCATATTTCTCCAGGACTTCAAGGGCGTTTGTATCTTTCAAGATCTCACCGACGGTGGTTTCCAATGTGTATGCCATTTTTTTCTCCTTGGTTAAGGCACGGATCGACAGATCCATTATACGGCGATCCGAATGGAATTCCAACTTGTAAAAATAGAATTTTTGTTCTATAATCAAAATACAAGCCCATGAGCGACATATAAATCCTATGAATGCCCTAGACACCCTTGTTGAACTTTCCAGTCAGATGACTTTGGAGCATGCCGAAGAAGCACGCCAACAGCCGGCCAAACCCGGTTGCTTCACGCCCAAGGAGCAGAATGCTGCCTTTATTCATCCGGCGCAGCTCCCAAATGGAAAGTCGATCATGTTGTTGAAGACTCTGCTCTCGTCTGCCTGTGAGCGGGATTGTTTCTACTGTCCGTTTCGTGCTGGGAGGGATTTCCGTCGCGCCACCTTCAAACCAGATGAGTTTGCGGGGTTGTTCAGCAAAATGAATCAGAGTGGATTCGCTCAGGGTGTTTTTCTCAGTTCCGGCATCACTGCTGGAGGCGTCCGCACGATGGATAAATTGCTCGATACTGCCGACATCCTCCGCAAGAGGCATGGCTTCAAGGGGTATCTGCATCTCAAGATCATGCCCGGTTCAGATAAGGATCAAGTCTATCGCGCCATGCAACTCGCCGACCGCGTCTCGGTCAACCTCGAAGCACCCAACACCGAACGCCTCGCCAAACTTGCACCGCATAAGATCTTCATGGAGGAGTTGCTTCGTCCCTTGCGATGGGTCGAAGAGATTCGCCGCAGCATCCCCGCCTATAAATTTTGGAATGGCAAATATCCATCGACAGTGACGCAATTTGTAGCTGGTGGCGCGGATGAAAGCGACCTGGAACTGCTCAACACCACGCAATGGCTGATGAAGAACGTGCGCCTCAAACGCGCTTATTTTTCTGCCTTCCATCCCATTCTGGATACGCCCCTCGAGAACAAGCCAGCGGTCAATCCCATGCGCGAGCATCGACTGTATCAAGCCTCGTTTTTGCTGCGCGATTATGGGTTTGAATTGGAAGACCTGCCCTTTGCTTCGGATGAGAACCTCCCGCTTCACACGGACCCGAAATTGGCATGGGCACAGCTGAATTTGATGCACACCCCAATTGAAGTCAACAAAGCGGATAAACGCGAATTGATGAAAATCCCGGGTGTCGGCATCCGCGGTGCTGAAGCGATTCTATCCGCCCGTAAACATAGCCGACTGCGTGACCTGTCCATGTTGAAGAAGCTTGGCGTCATCGCAGAGCGTGCTGCGCCTTTTGTACTTTTAGATGGACACAAGTCTGCCATTCAAATGAACATGTTTTAAGAACACAAAATACAGGCTTTCATTTGTAATTTATGCATCATCAATGTATTGATGATGCATAAATGTTTTAATCACAACAATCTTAAAATATTTCAATATCACCCATCTATCTCTTGTAATTATTTTCATACTTGCTATACTAATGAATAATAATTATCAATAAAAAAAGGAGAGATGATAATGACATCAACAACAACGATGGAAACGTTATCCATCAAAACTGAAAACAAATTCAGAACATTGGTCACCAAGCGTGCTTATGTCAAAGGCGAAGTGATCTGTCCCATCCCAAGCGAGAACATCATGGACAAGCCCAATCGCTTCACGGTGCAGATCTCACGCGATAAGCACACGCACGTCGGCAAACTTGCTGCGTTGAATCACTCGTGTGACCCCAACGTAATTCTCGACACCGAGAACATGCAGATGATCGCCTGCAAAGACATTGCCAAAGGCGAAGAACTTTTCTTCTTCTACCCCTCCACCGAATGGCAGATGGATGCGCCTTTCATTTGCTTGTGCGGCGCATCGAACTGCATCCACGTCGTTGCAGGTGCGCGTTTCCTGCCATTGTCTACGCTGGAACATCACTACCTCAATCCGCACATCCGCGAAGAGATGATCGACCTGCTCAACGCCACCAAGAAAAACCTTACCAAGCTCGTCACCGAATAAGATAAGAAAAACTTCCGAAGCCATGGCTTCGGAAGTTTTTCTTTAAAGTTTCTGGTGCAATGCCAGTAGCTTGTAAGCGCCCGTCCACGGTTTGCCGAGGCGGTGATTATCCGACACGACCACCTTGTTGAAGCGCTGCGCGATCTGCGGCATCAACATCGCAATCGACGCCCAATCATCGCTCAACACCGCATCTTTCAACTTTGCGGCAGTCTGTCCCGCCCACATCCACTCCATGCGGAATTTATCCGCCTTCACCCAATAATCGCGTTTTTCCCACGCCTGCACCGAAGCATCGATCCCCTCCGCGATGGTTTGCAGCGCCAACGCAATGAACGCCGCCTGGTCTTTGGTCTCTGACGTCACATTGGACTGCTTCGCCAGTTCACGAATACACAAAACAATGGACTTTGACAAACGGGTTCTTTCTTTTCCAACAGAATCGGGATTGATCAAACGGCTCACAAAAAATCTCCAATGAAGGTGTAAAGTATAGACGCGCGATTATACCGCCAGATGCGATAAAATATCCCTCACTATGACCACCCCGATCACCGCCATCATCTTTGACCTTGGGAATGTCTTCATCAATTGGGATGCCCATAATTTATACAAGCGCTTCTTCCCCGACCCGGCAGCGATTGACCGTTTTCTGGCAGAGATTCGCTTCGCTGAGTGGAATGCCCATCAAGACGCTGGACGTCCATTCTACAAAGGTGTTCAAGAACTAAGCCAGGAATTCCCGCATTATGCTGATCTAATTCAAGCATACGATACTCACTGGGAAGAAAGCCTGACTGGCACCAATGATGAGACGATTGCTATTGCTCGCAAGTTAAAACAAGCCGGTTGGACGCTGTATCTCTTGAGCAATTTCTCGGTGGAGAAATTCGAGTTGATCCGTCCACGTCATTCCTTTCTTGAAATCTTCGATGACCTGATCATTTCCGGCGAGCACAATATGGTCAAGCCAAACCCGGAAATTTTCAATCTCACCCTGCGGCGTATCAACCGCGCGGCAAAAGAGTGCCTTTTCATCGATGATTCATTGCCAAATATCGAAACAGCAAAATTACTTGGCTTTAAAACCATCCATTACCAATCCCCCACTCAGTTGACACAAGATCTGAAAAAATTATCCATCCATGGAATCTAACCTATGAATCCAACTCTCCAACAGACTATGCTAGTTGCAATTGAAGATGAATTGAAGCGGCAGGTGGCTCGGCTGGATCAGCCTCACATGAAACCATTCCACGATATGCTTACCTATCATATGGGCTGGACGGGTGAAGGGGCAGGTCCTAATGCAACAGGGAAGCGTATCCGTCCTTTACTGGTTTTGCTGGTTGTGTCTTCTTGTTTTGATGGTGAAAGTAAAAAGGAAAATAGCAGCAGTATAAATTGGCTACACGCAGTTTCAGCGGCAGCTTCTATTGAACTGATTCATAATTTCTCACTCGCACATGACGATATTCAAGATAACTCCGAACTGCGGCGCGGACGGAAAACTCTTTGGGTTCAGTGGGGTTCGCCGATGGCGATCAATGCCGGTGATGCTTTGTTCGTCATTGCCAACCAAGCCATGCTCGACTTGCAGAAACACTATCCGCCAGAGGTGGTCGTGCGAGCTGCCACCATCTTGAATAATAGCTGTCTTGAGTTGACTCAGGGTCAGTATCTTGATATGTCATATGAAGAGCGCACTGACCTGACGATGGAAGATTATTGGCCAATGATTGGTGGTAAAACCTCTTCCCTGCTGTCCACTTGTACCCAAGTGGGCGCCCTTCTTGGCTACGCGCAGGACGCGCAAATTGAATCTTTTCGCCTTTTTGGATATCATCTAGGTCTGGCATTTCAGGTGCAGGATGACATCCTTGGGATTTGGGGCGATGAAAACCTGACCGGTAAGTCGGCAGCCAGCGATTTGGTGGAAGGAAAAAATTCCCTCCCGGTTTTGTATGGCTTGGAACAAAATGGCGGGTTCGCAGATCGCTGGCGCAAAGGTCCGATCACAGTTTCAGAAGTCAATGAAGTTGCTGAACTGCTGGAAGCTGAAGGCGGCAAGGCGTTTGCAGAGGAAATGTCTGCACAGGAGACGCAAAAAGCTTTGAGTTATTTGCAGGCTGCGAATCCGCGCGGCGAGGCAGGGCGCATCATCCTCGAGTTGACGAATATGCTTCTGAAACGCAAGCAGTGAGCGGGTCGGCGCGAAGCGGGTTTTCATCCAGGCTTTTGCTTGACATGCTTTTTGCGGATGGCTATAATCCGACCCGTTCGTTATGCGGGTGTAGTTCAGTGGTAGAACGCTTGCTTCCCAAGCAAGATATCGTGGGTTCGAGTCCCATCACCCGCTCAGAAGCCGAGGAACCACCTGCCTCGGCTTTTCGTTATGCTATACTATTTGTAAGGTAGCTGTTATGTATACGCCTCTTCCATAAAGTAAAATTCAGCCTGGAGTTCGTGGAAAAATGAATGGAAACGACAAAGGCACAATTCTCTACGTAGAGGACAATCCCGATAACAGAAACCTGATCCGCAGGGTGTTAAGCGCGGAAGGGTATTCGTTTGTTGAAGCCGCAAATGCAAAGCAGGCCATCGAAAAACTTGCAAGCGAGAAGGTCGATTTGATCTTGATGGACATCAACATGCCGGACGTGGACGGTTATACCCTGACCTCCACAATCAAACATATGACCGAGTTCTCACGCATTCCGATCATTGCCGTTACCGCAAATGTGATGCGTGGCGACAGAGAAAAATCGCTGGAAGCCGGGTGTGATGGCTACATCCAGAAACCGATCGATATCGATACTCTTGCGCAGCAGATCGAGCGCTTCATGCCAAGGAGCACAAATGTCTGACCAGAATCAAACCCCTGCTGTATCTGATACGCAGCCCATCCGCAAGCCCAACATCCCCAAGGACGCAGCCGTGCTTGTGGTTGAGGATAATGTATCCAACTTCGTGCTGATCGCGCGAATGCTAGGCTACCTTGGCATTCACTGCGAGTGGAAGACCTCGGGCTACGAAGTTGTTGAATACGCAGATACCCTCCCCCGTTTGGATTTGATCTTGATGGATATCCGCCTGCCTTATGAAGATGGGTATGGCGCGTTGAAGAAGATCCGCGCTTCAGAGCGTTTCAAGGCTGTGCCGATTGTGGCGGTCACCGCCGAAGCCAGCCAGGAGCAGATGAGAAAAGCGCAAGACTCGGGCTTCGATGGTTTTCTCGGAAAACCGCTCGACCCGGATCGTTTTCCCGACCAAATCCGTCGCATTCTGAATGGAGAACCGGTTTGGGAATTTAGTTAACCATTCTCCATAACCTCCTCAAATGACTACTAATCCGGCGCATCCCACCAGTGAGTCAATGCAATCAAGATTTAGAGGTAGTCTGACAGGGACGCTCGTCAGAACGCTCCTGATCTTTACACTTATTCCTCTTGTCTTGATGGCTGGCGCTGCATATTTGCGTACCCGCACCCTGCTTCGCGAGCAAGCCATCAACCAAACTGAAAGCCTGCTCGTCAATCAGTTGAAGATGATCGATCAGGAGATCAAGAACCGTGAACAGCAACTGGAAGAGCAAGTCACGGATGAATCTGCGGATCTGGTCGAAGCCGCCTTGCAAGGCAGTGACCGCGGGCAGCTCATGGCAAGTCTGCACGAAAATGCTGAAGGGTTTGACCAATTCCTTTTGCTTGATGCCAATGGGGTCATAAAAGAAGCGAGTGTGGAAGCATGGCAGGGACAAATGCTCGAACTTGATTTGTCCCAATTTGATAGTGGACATTCCCTCGCCTCTTATGGATTATCACCGCTTTACAAAAGCGCGTTCATCCTCATCAGCGCCATTGACTATCCCTCCAGTGATTCCAAACTTGGAACCGTGATCGGCATTATCGAAGAGCCGAGTTTGTGGCAGCTTGTCCAACCGTTGAATGGACTCGCGCCATATGCAAACACCATCTTCATTTTGCCGGATAACCGATTTGTTGCCACGTATCCGCTCGCCGCGGAGTTTAACCTCATCAGCGCCTCTGCGGCTTCTCAAGAACCGTTGATCGCAAGCCTCGAAAGCATGATGAGCAGCGGAGATACGTCGCCCATGGCTTTGGATGTGACCGCGCCAAGCGGCGACCCTGCGCTTGCTCAAATTCAATACTTCCCTGCCATGCAAAGCGGTGTGGCGCTTGAAATAAAAGCGCGGGATATTTACAGTCATGTCGATAACCTTGCTCCCTTCATGGCGCTTCTCGCCCTTGGAACATTAGCCGTCACGGGATTGGTCATGACCGTGGGAGCCAGGCGCGTTGTCAAGCCGCTGCAATCACTGTCTGGTATTACGAACAAATTCGCAAGCGGTGATTGGAGTCAGCGCGCTGAGGTTTCCAGCAACGACGAAGTCGGATTGTTGGCGCATTCCTTCAATCAGATGGCAGATCAACTTGGCGAGATGTATCAATCGCTTGAACGAAAAGTTGACGAGCGCGCCCGTCAATTGCGGACCGCTGCCGAAGTGGCGCAAAGCATCACTACCATCCCAGACCTCGATGAAATGCTCGATAAAACCGTCGAATTGCTAACCCAGCAATTCGGCTATTATCAAGCCAGCATCTTCATGATCGACCGCAGCGGCAAATTCGCCGACTTCAAAGCGGGATATGGTCCTGCCACGGCGGAACTAAAAGAACGGAAATATAGACTGGAAGTTGGCTCCGCCTCGATCATCGGTTGGGTGGCGGCGAAGAATCAAATCCGCATCGTCTCCAACGTTTCAGAGGATCCGCTCCACCTAAAGAATGAACTCCTCCCTGAAACTCGTTCCGAAGCAAGTGTGCCCATCTCGCTTGGCAATCTGGTTTTGGGCGTGTTGGATGTGCAAAGTACATCTGCTGGTGAGTTCAGCGCGGACTCGACCATCATGCTGCAAACGCTGGCGAGTCAGATCGCAGCCGCTATTCAGACGGCGGGTCTGCTTGAGACGAGTCAGATCGACTTCAAGGAGTTGGAACGACTATATCGGTCAAGTCGCCTCATCGCCGAGGCAAGAGGCGAAGCGGAAATCCTTCGCATGGGCGGGCAGATTCTCAGAAATGCCCCCTACCCCATCATCCTGTTCCAGGTGAAGAATAATCAGCTTCATGTGGTGGTTGCCGCCGACTCAACGCGCGGCAGTGCCATCATGGAAAACCTGCCTCATCAAATAAAATTCAACCCTGAGGAATTGGATCGCTTCCTCTTAAGGGAAACTGTAACCATTACCCCATCAGACACCAACATTCCAAGGGTGTTCGTCGAGATCATGAGAGATATTGATCTTGCCGGTTTGGTTTGTCTTCCAGTTCGGGTACGCGGCGCTTTGTCTGCAATCGTTATCCTTGGGATGCGACAGCGCAGCTTGCCGACAACATCGATCCAGCCGTATGCCAGCCTTGCAGATTTAATGTCAATCTCGCTTGAGCGGGCTGCCGCCATCGAACAGACGGAGAAACATCTCAGTGAGGTGGAGGCGCTGGCTTCTGTCAATGATCTGATCTCTTCGACGGCAGATATTCAAAGCTTCTTCCAGGCGTTGTTCGGGAAGATCCGGCAGATCATCGGCGACTACAATTTATTGGTCGCGCTGTACGATGAAAAAAGCAATTCGATCAGCATCCCGTTCAACTACGAAAATGGACGGTCAGTTTCCATCGAGCCGTTCCCGCTGGGTGAAGGACTCACTTCGATCTTGATTCGCTCCCGTCAGCCGTTGATGCTGGTGGAAGATCCGGAACGACGCGCGCGGGAACTTGGCGCAAAGATCACCGGTCAGCCGGCCAAGTCGTGGATGGGCGCGCCCATGCTGGTGCAAAACGAGCCCATTGGTGCATTGATCATTCAAGATGTGGAAAATGAACACACCTTCGACGAAGACGATCTGAAATTCTTTACGACCATCACTTCGCAGGTGGCTGGTGTAATCAACAATATCCGTCTGTTGGATGAAAGTCAGCGCCGCGCACTTCAACTTGAAACGGCAGCAGAAATCGCAAAAGACATCAGCGGTTCGCTCAACCTTGATGAACTGCTTATCAAGTCGGTCAGTTTGATCCGTGAGCGCTTCAATTTCTATCATGCGGCGGTCTTCTTGCTTGACCTGCCGGGCGAGTTCGCTGTCATCCGCGAAGCGACGGGTGAAGCGGGCGCACAGATGAAGCGCGCCGGTCACAAGATCGGTGTCGGCTCGAAAGCCATCGTCGGCTTTGTGAGTGGACGTGGCGAAGTGTTGGTGGTCAACGACACGAGCAAAGATGCGACTTACTATGCCAATCCGCTGCTCCCGGATACGCGTTCGGAAGCGGCGATTCCGCTGCGCGTGGGAGATCGCATTTTGGGCGTGTTGGACGTGCAAAGCACAAAACCATTCGCCTTCTTTGAAGATAATCTTCGCAGTCTGCAAATCCTCGCAGACCAGTTGGCTGTAGCGGTAGCCAATACTGAACTGTTCGCTGAAACCCAGGAACATCTTTCACAGCATCGTCTGCTCCACCACATCACGTCTACGGCTGCTTCTGGAACCACATTGGAAGAGGCGCTGGAAAGTGCCGTCAATGGCTTGCAGGTTACGCTTGGCGGCGACCGAGTCACCATCTTGCTGGCAGATCGCGAGAAAAAATTCCTGCAAGCGAAAGCTTCAGTCGGCTTCGCAGAGGATGTCTCTTCGGTTCAAGTCGAAATTGGAAAAGGAATTACCGGCTGGGTGGCGGCGCATCGACGTCCGCTGCGGGTGCGGGACGTCAGCCAAGATTCTCGCTACATCCCGATCAGCACCAATACACGCTCCGAGCTGGCAGTCCCATTGGTATATCGAAACGAGCTTTTGGGTGTCTTGAATGTGGAAAGCGAACAAGTGGACGCCTATTCAGATAATGACGAAGAAATGCTTGGAACACTGGGTGGCAGTCTCGCGGCGATCATCGCCAATGCCCGCCTGCTGGAACAAATCCGCACCCAATCTGAGCGAGAGCGCGTGGTCTACGATGCGACCAGCAAGATCCGCAGATCGACCGACATTCAATCGATCCTGATGACCACAGCCAGTGAGATTACCAAGATCACCGGAGCGCGTTACACCAAAATCAAATTGCGTCCTGAGTCCGATCCAGAACCGAAAGATGAACCCTAAATGGACCGCTTTTTTTCCAATAACCAGGCAGTGAAACCGGAAGATGCCGCCCGTCAGTTCTATCAGAGCTGGCGGGAAGGTTTGGTTTATCCGTTATTGATCGGTGTCGTGATCTTTGGAACAGTCGCATTGGTTTCGGCCGTCCGTGCCACGAACAGTCTGTTCATCAGTTCCATTTTCATCACCATCTATCTGATCACGGTCATTGTCACGGTTATCAAGTTCTCGTACACGGTGAGGATGACCGTCCTCCTGACCGGCGTCTACGTGATCGGTTTGTCAGAGTTAGCCACCCATGGAATTCTGGGCGATGGTCTCTTCTTCTTTCTGGCATTGATCGTCTTTGCTGCGATGATGCTCTCACCACGCGCGGCCATTGTCACCATCGCCATTAACCTTGGGACATTCGCCTTGTTCGGCTGGCTGATTCAAAGCGGACAGATGAGATTGATCAACCCTGATGCATCACCCGCCAAGGTCGAAGATTGGATCAGCGCCAGCGCAGCCTTATCCATGTTTGGCGCGGCATTCATCCTCGGATTTCAACGCCTCGAAAGCGAATTTGTCGATGCCCAAAAGCAGATCGATAACTCGGTGCAGGCTCTCAAAGATGAACGTAACACCCTTGAAGAAAAAGTACGCGAACGTACCGACCAACTCGCCAAGATCAATGAAATCGGGCGCGCGCTCACAACCATCCTCAACCCGGAGGAATTGTTCCCGCGCGCTTCGCAACTCATCGAAGACAACTTCCAGTGTTATTACACTGCCTTTTACTTCCTTGACTCGACCGGCAAATGGGCCGAATTAAGGTATGCCAGCGGCGATGCCGGTAAGGTCTTGAAGGAAAACAAACATCGCATCGATGTGGATGGAAAAAGTACTGTCGCGTTGGCGGTCCGCACCAAAACAGGTCAGATCGCAGAAGGCAGTCATCAGATCCGAATGGATACTCCCCTTCTGCCGTATACGCGCTCACAATTGGTCCTGCCACTTTTCATCGGTGAGACTTTCGTTGGCATACTGGATATGCATTCATCAAAGGAAAATGCCTTCCAACCACAGATGGTGGATGTGTACCAAAACATGGCCAATGGAATCGTTGTCGTGATGGAAAACACCCGTTTGTTTCAAGAGGCGCGTCAAAGTCTGCTTGAGATGCGCTCCGCACAGCGACAGTACCTCAAAGGCGCATGGCAATCGCTTACCGATGAAGTCGATCTCGATTATGAAACTGGTGATAGCGAAACATCCTACAGCAACAATATCGAGATTCCTCTCGTGCTAAGAGACCAGATCATCGGTCAAATCCAAATGGCAAATTCATATGAATGGACTCCCGAGCAAAGGAATCTGGTTGAAGCGATTGCCGCACAAGCAACACTTGCGCTTGAAAATGCACGTCTTGTCGAAGAAAGTCAATCCACTGCCATGCAGGAACGCCTGACCAACGAGATCATCGCCAAGGTTTGGGCATCATCGAATATGGACAGCATTCTGCAAACCACCGTCCGCGAATTGGGACGTTCTCTCGAAGCGACTGAAGTGGAGATCGAGGTATCGATGGAGGACGACAATGTCCAATAACCTCGGTTCTACAATGCCCGCTTTCGACCTGAATGGCTGGCGCGAGCGCTTCATCTTCATCATTTTGCGGCTCGTCTCACTGGTAGGGATATTTGCCATCGTCGTCTCTTTCCCCACCTCGACGATTTTTGCCCGCATCATATTCATCGGTACCTATTTAGCCTTGTTGGCAGCGACCTTGCTAAAGGTCAAATATGCTGCACGTGTAAACACATTGCTTTTAACGATCTTTATCATTGGCGCCAATGCCTTGCTCAGTTGGGGACCCTGGGCAGATGGAAGTTTGTTCCTGCTGACAGTAGTCATTCTATCCACCATTTTTTTGGATCGGCACAGAGATATTCTTTTCCTTGTCGTCAGCACGTTGACGATCATTGCCATTGCCCTGTTGCACGAATTTGACATCGTCCAAACCACAGCCAATGTCCCTGCGATTGCGCTGTCCGATTGGGCTGTTTACATCATTGATTTTGTTGTGGTCGGTGCTATTTTGCTCACCGCCGCCAGTCAATTCAAGAAGACACTTTTGCACACAATCGAGTCCATGCAGAGCACGGTGGACGAGTCTGTTTCTGAAAAGAAGCAACTTGAAAATGCGGCCAGAAAACATCAGGTTGAACTCGAAACGCGCATGGAACAAGTCCGCATGTCTTCCAATGCCATTCGCTCGGTGGCAAACGCCGAAAACGTGATCGAGTTATTGGATACCATCGCAAGGCTCATCTCAGAAAAATTCGGTTATTACCATGTTGGCGTGTTCATCCTTGATGAGCAGAAGAGAAATGCCTTTGCTCAGGCTTCGTCCTCTGCGACAGGTGCGGAGTTGCTTGGCAGGGCTTTCCGTCTCTCGCCCGATAAAACCGACCCGTTGTCCTCTGTCGTGGCTGCGAACCAGCCCACCGTTATGTCTGATGCGGAACCAAAATCCTTTTTCCGCGATGCAAATTTCCCACTCACCCGCTCGCGGATGATTCTGCCTCTGGCAATCCGCAATGATGTGATCGGGTTATTAGACATTCATTCCGATCAGTCGCAAGCTATCGGCGCGCACGACGCCGAAATCATGCAGACACTCGCAGACCTGACCGCCATTTCGTTTGAAAATATCCGCCTCACCACTGAGACGAAGAGTTTGATCGGTCAACTGGAAATTAATACTGCTATCCAGACCAAACGCACCTGGACGAAACTCACCAGCAAGCAGAAACCGGCTTATCAATATACTCCTGCCGGCGTGAGACCTGTCTTCTCGCCGGATAAACGCGTGGAAGCAGGTGATCTGCTCGTCCCCCTCATGCTGCAAGGACAGAAGATCGGCACTATCAAGCTGAAGCGAAAAGGCAATGCCAGCCATTGGTCAGAACGGGAACAAGTGCTGGTCGAAAAGATTGCCGATCAGGTGGCGTTGGCGCTGGAAAATAGCCGCCTCGTGGAAGAAGCCCAACGAAACGCTTTGCAAGATCAAATGATCGCCAATATCTCGACCCAGATCCGCGAGACGCTTGATATTGAAGCAGTTATCCGTACTGCTTCAACGGAGCTACGTCGCGTCTTCGATCTGAAAGAAGCGGAGATCGTGGTCGGGCCACCGCAGTCGGATATTTCGTTCAAGCGCAATACTTCGTCGTTAGGCAAAAGATGAGAAGTGCAGGTAACGGATCAATGAGTCAACCCGTGGATACAAAGGGCAAAGCAACCAATCTCTCGTGGCGTGAAAGTTTTCTGCGCACCACGTTGATCATCGCGTGTGTGTTCGGTATTGGCGCATTAATTCCAGCCGTTCTCACCACCTCCCCGTTATATGCCATTGCCTATATTGCCATCTATTTGTTGGTTTTGCTTGTCACAGTATTGCCTGTCAGTTATCAGATCAGAGCCTTCACCTTGATCGGTTTGTTATATGGTTTAGCAGTCGCCGGCTTGACGGAAACCGGCATCGCCGGAGATGCACGTGTCTTCATGCTGGGAGCCATCACCATGGCTTCGCTGTTCTTCTCCTGGCGTTCCGGCGCAGTCATGACGGGCATTGCCGTGTTGACATATGCCACTGTTGGCTGGCTGATGCTGAGTGGAACGATGTCAATCACCAACGAAAACATCGCGCCGCTGCCACTGGAAGATTGGCTTTCCGCTGGCACGGCCGTCTTACTGCTCGCCATTTTGATTGTCAACGGAATTCGGCTCACACAAACCGAGTTCACACGCACCGAGGAACGCTCCCAATCTCTGCTGGAAGAACTACGCAGTGAACGCGCCAATTTGGAAGCACGCGTGGAGGAGCGCACCAAGTCGCTCGATAAACGCACAGCCCAGCTACAAGCCGTGGCCGATGTCGGAAAATCCATCACATCCTTCCGCACCCTCGACGAACTTCTGCAACAGGCAACTTACCTGATCCACGATAACTTTGGTTATTATCATGTCGGCATCTTCCTGCTCGATCATCACAAGGAATATGCCATCCTCGCAGCCGCCAACAGCGAAGGCGGCCGCCGCATGTTGGAAAAAAGACATCAACTCAAAGTTGGCGAGACGGGTATTGTCGGTTATGTTGCCGAGCATTTACAGGCGCGCATCGCTCTCGACGTTGGAGATGATGCGGTTTACTTTAACAATCCTGACCTTCCAGAGACGCGCTCTGAAATGGCGCTTCCGCTGGTAGCCACGGGTCAGATTCTTGGCGTATTGGATGTGCAAAGTACAGAGCCGCAGGCATTCACCGAAGACGATGTTGCTACTCTCCAAATCCTTGCTGAACAGCTTGCCGTGGCGATTCAAAATACGAATCTGTTCAGTGAAACTGAAAAAGCATTGGAAGCGGCTCGTGTAGCCTATGGCGAATTGACCCGTGAAGCGTGGAGCAAAATCCTGCGCAGCCAGCCGCGTGTTGGATTCCTCGCCACACCGCCCGCCACCATCCGCCTCGAAGGCGAGACCCTTGAACCCAGCCTCGCCAAAGCCATCGATTCAGGCGACCTTATCCTGAGCGGCGATGGCTTGACGATCAGCGTCCCTATCAAAATCCGCGGACAGGTCATCGGCGCGATGCGTTTGAAGAAACCTGAAATCTCCGAGACGTGGACACAGGATGAGACGAACCTCGCCATCACCCTCTCCGATCAATTGAGCGGTGCGTTGGAAAGTGCACGTCTGTACCGCGAGTCTCAACAGCGTGCAGCAAGAGAGTCTTTGGTTTCGGATATTTCTGCACGGCTGAGTGCCACAACTCAAATGGAAGCCATCTTGCGTGAAACGGTGCAGGAGCTTGGCGAAGCCATCGGCAATGCCTCCATCACCTTCCAGATGTTGGATCATGCCGATGGACGGAAGCGGTTTGATAGTCTGGAAGGAGGCGCCTAGCGCCAGCAGCCAGGCAGTGAAAAGATTCCATGCAGAACAACGAATTTAATCTACGCGAGTATTTATTCAAAGACCGACCAGGCGAAGAGACGGGGCAACGCGCCGAGGCGATCATCACGCTTGGGCTTGGTTTTATCTCCACAGCGCTTGCTTTGCTGGCGTATCGCAACCCCATTGTTATCATTGCCTCGGTCATTACGAATGCGACGGCCGTTTTCAGTCTGCTTCAAGTCATTCGCGGACGCTTCAATTACCTCATCCTTTTCCCGTGGGTCACATCGGTGGGACTTTGTCTGGTTACCATCCTCGAAGGGGATGGCGTCCACGACCTGTTGTGGATGGGCAATCTGGGTCTCTTCCTGCTGGCGAATGTATATGGCAGGCGTAATAGCATGCCCGCGATTTCCCTTGGGGTTTTCATGACCCTGCTTTTTATCGGGACCGGGCTGGCAGAAGTAAATAACATCCTCCCGAATCGCTTCGGCACGACGGGCGAATACATCGCGTTAAATACCTTTTTCTTTATCACCATCATGAGCGCAATGTTGGCGGTTTTCCAAAGGCAGCGCACTCTGTTAAATATTGCGGTCAAAAACCGCAACGAGCAGATCATTACCAATCAGCGGCTTGAAGAGGTCAACCGTACGCTCGAAGGTCAGGTGGAAGCGCGCACGAAAGACCTGAACAAAGCCAATGAACAGTTGAAGATCAAGGCGGCACGATTGCTGGCAGTCTCCGAAATCTCTCAGGAGATGATGGCAAATATCGACGAAAAATCGGAAGACCTGCTGACCCGCGCCGCAAAGCTTATCAGCAGCAAACTCGATTTTTATCATGTCGGTATCTTTTTAATGGATGATCGGCGTGAGTTCGCCGTGCTGCGCGCCACAAACAGCAAAGGCGGACAGCAAATGCTTGCGCGTCGTCATCAACTGAAAGTGGGTGGCACAGGCATTGTGGGCTATGTTGCGCTGACGGGTCGTCCGCGCATTGCGCTCGATACAAGCGCCGATGTGGTGTTCTTCAACAACCCCGACCTTCCCGAAACCCGCTCAGAGATTTCGCTTCCGTTGAAATATGGCAGCAGCGTTGTCGGCGTGCTCGACGTGCAAAGTTTGAATCCCTCCGCGTTCAGCAATGACGACATCGATACATTAAGCGCATTGGCAAACCAGATTGCCATCTTGATCCAGAACATGAAATTCCTCGAAGAAAATCGCTTCGCGGAATCCAGAAACCTGCGTCTCATACAAAAGGGACGTCATGGCGGCTACTCCTTCCAGCCAGATGGAAGTATTTCCGCCTCCAGCGGATTACCCGAGTCCAACTCGGTTTTGAAGCGCGCGCTCACATATGGCGAGACTGTGGTGCAAAGTCAGCCTTCAGGGGGTGGTGCGCCGACTCTTGCAGTTCCAGTCAAACTCCGAGATCAGGTCATCGGCGTGATTCATATTGAAGCGGCGCAACTCAGCCGCACCTGGACCGAGGATGAGGTCTCACTGGTGCAGGCAGTTTCAGACCGGGCTGCTTTGGCATTGGATAATGCCCGTCTGCTCGAAGAGAGCCAGAGACGCGCAACGAAAGAACATGTCATCGGTGAGATCTCACAGCGCATTGGCGCAGGAACGGATATTGAAGCCATTCTCAGAACCGCTGTCCGCGAGCTGGGTGCCCAAATTCACGGCGCACAGGTCACAGTCGAAATTGGAGGCGGCGGCAAGTAGCCGTTGAATTGACCATGCAAACGTCATCCTCCCCCATTCGAAATCCGCTCGAGGTTACAGAACGCTATCGCCGCAATGGACGTTTTATCGTCATTGCTTTGATGTTGGCTGCTTCTCTGGCAACGACCTTCTTTGCATATTTTGGATATACAAGCAACCAGCCGCTTCTTTATATCCCTGCAGTGTTGTGGTTTGCAACCATAATTTTATTTTCCCTGCCGCTTTCATTGATCAAACAGGGACGCGTCAACCTTGCCATGATGATCGTTATCACTGTCTTCATGGTCGACGTGCTGACGGTTCTGTCGCTGGTACAGGGCTTGGGACCGATCATCGCCGGGGCAGCTATTCTCATCATCCTATCCACGACCGGGATAGCGATGACATCGAATTACTCCCTTATCGGTGCTGCCACATCCCTTTTCTTCGGGATCGTGGTGATCTTTCTGGATTTTTATCTCGGTACAGATCGTATCCTGGTTCCGCAATTGGTTGTGGTCATGCCGATTATTTTGATCGGACTTGCGATCCCGATCCACGTTATGCTGTTCCGTGAGTTCAAGAATTTTAGTTTCCAGGTCAAGATCACATTTGGGGTTCTTCTATCTGGCGGCGCAATTGTGGCGACGTTGGTCCTTTTCGGCTTGAACAGTGCCAATGCCATTCTGGATTCGCTCACAGAACGCTTTGAGACAAGCTTCACTGACCAAATCGAATCGGAGATCTTTAGCACCATCCAAGCAGAAGCGGATAATGCAGATACCGTATTCTCGGAAGCCATCAACGACCTGACTACCATCGCATCCTATCGCGGCGAGTTGGAGTCTCAACACGAAAACCTTGCAGGCGGAAATTATTGGAATGCTGCGGAACGCATCTCTCAACTTCCGGGCGGACAGTATGGAAATTCCAGTTCCGATCCCGCTTCGGTCTACATCCCGAGCACATATGCGGTGACTGAGGAAATGTTGTCAGATATCAATACCAGCATTTATCTCGATTTTCTGGCGTCCAATTATCTCCAGTCACATCCTGATGTGACCGCGATCTATTACATCAGTTCGATGGGATATACGGTCTACTATCCCAATATCGCTTTGGCGCAGAACGTCCCGCCTGATTTCGACCCGACTACTCAGCCTTTCTATACCATCGTCACGCCGGAGCAAAATCCTGCGCGCGAGCCGCGTTGGACCAAACCCTATCAAGACCCAGCCGGGCTTGGCATGATTGTGACCTTATCCATCCCGGTCTATTCAAGCGATGGGGTGTTCAAGGGTGTCATTGGCGCGGATATTAAACTTGCCACAGTAGCAGAACGAATCGCCAATGTGAATATCAGCCCATCCAGCCTGGCTTTCCTTGTGGATAAAAATGGCATCATCCTTGCCATGTCGGAGTCTGGGTATCGATTGTTCGGGCTTGAACCCGAAGTAGTGGAAGTCAACCAAAGCCCGCAGCAATCCATTCTCTCCACCGATTCGGAGATTATGCTTTTCACTGCCCAGCGTATCGTCACCAGCCGAACCAATCTGCTGACATTTCCCATCAACAGTGTGGAGACTTATCTCGGTGTCGCCAGCCTCAACACGACGGAATACAAACTGGTCGTTCTCGCACCCACAAATGAACTAAATCAAGAGATCACCACTTCACGGTCCGAGGTGGAAGCGGAAGTTAATAACTTCTTCGCCAATTCGAGCCTGATTTTGATCGCATTGTTTGTCGGCTCATTCGTCCTCAGTCTGCTCGTTGGGCAGATCATCACTCGCCCAATGAAACGCCTGACCAATACCGTAGAAGAGATTGCAAGTGGAAATCTCGCCGCCCGTGTCAAGATCGAATCGGATGATGAGACCGGTTTGCTCGCACGCGCCTTCAATACCATGGCTGATAGGTTGAACGCAACCATGCATGGGCTTGAAGACAAGATCGCTGAACGCACCGCCGAACTCGAAAAGATCAACGCCAGCAACGCTTATCGTGCGGCGCAGTTCGAAGCGATCTCCCGCATCTCGAACACCATCAGTTCCACACAAACGCTGGAGCGGCTCCTGCCACAGATCACGGATACCATCTCACGCCAATTAGGCTTTTATCATGTCGGCATTTTCCTGTTGGATGTCCACAAGGAATATGCGGTATTGGCAGCGGCAAACAGTGAAGGTGGACGAAGAATGCTCGAGCGGAATCACCGTCTGCGCGTGGGCGAGGTCGGACTGGTAGGCTATGTCACCCGGTCAGGGCAGCCGCGCGTCGCACTAGACGTTGGGAATGACTCTGTTTTCTTCAATAATCCCGACCTGCCAGATACGCACTCCGAGATCGCACTGCCACTGATCGCTGGCTCTGAGGTCATTGGCGCGCTGGACGTTCAAAGTATGGAGACGGATGCCTTCTCACAAGAAGATATCAACATCCTGACCACATTGGCAAATCAGGTGAGCATCGCGATTCAAAATGCGCGTTCATATCAACAAAGCCGCGAAACCCTTGAGCAGGCGGAACTTGCCGCTGCGCAGTTAAGCGAACAGCAATGGGCACAGTTCCTTTCGAAGCAGGACGTTCACGGCTATCACTTTGACGGCGTGGAAGCTGTCCGCTTGGGAACAGACGCCCAAAAACCGCCACAGGGAATCGCCATCCCGCTCATCCTGCGTGGGACACAGATCGGAACGCTCAAACTGAGCGCCCCCGATACCAATCGCGAATGGGATGAGGACGAGATCGCACTGGCGCAAGCCACCGCCGAACGCATGGCATTAGCAATCGAAAATGCGCGCCTCTTGCAGGAAGCGCAGAAGCGTGCCTCGAAGGAACGCACCATCGGTCAGATCTCCGAAAAAATCGGACGCCTCGTCAACCTTGATAACATCCTCAAAGCGACTGTTCAGGAACTTGGAGATACACTGCCAGGAACAGATATCGCCATTCAATTCATGTCCGGGAGTTCCGAGCAGAAGTAACCGCTCAGGAGATATTCATGTTTTCACCGATTATCGAATACCTTAGAGACGAAGAAGATAAACAACCGTCATTCATCCGATTGACGCGGAATATCGTCCTGTTCGTGATCTTTACCAATGTGGCGCTCCTACCGCTGGTATCTGGGCTGGCTGGTGAATATTCATGGAATCCTACCGCGCTAGCGGCTCTATCCATCACACTTGTTCTGGAATTGATCGCGCTTCTGCTCGTGCAACGCGGCAGATTGGGCATGGCCAAGTTGGTCGTACCGATTGGCTTGCTCATGGCCGCCACCGTCATTGCGCTTAACACCAATGGCTTGAAAAATACCGCCATTGCAGGTTTCCCCATCATCCTGATGATCGCGGCAATCCTGCTGGGACGGCGCGCCTTTGTGCTAATCACACCATTGGCGATCATCGCGTTGGTCTTCATTGCCATTCAAGATTTCTCCGATAATGTTCGACGCACGCCAGCAGGCATCGATGATGCCATCATCCTCCCAGTCCTCATCCTTGCCACAGCAGGTATCACCAATTTGCTGATCCGCCGTTTGAACGAAAGCCTTGCCAGTTCAAGGGAAAGTGAAAATATCCAGCGCGCGGCGAACATTGAGCTTAGTCAACTGCGCAGTTCACTTGAGGAGCGTGTCCGCCAGCGCACCGTCGAATTGGAGGAAGCCAACCGCACCAATGAAAGACGCGCCCGTCAGTTCAAAGCGGTTGCCGAGGTAATGAAAGCCATCTCGGATCTTCAAGACCTCGACACACTTCTGCCACGCATCACACAATTGATCAGCGAACAATTTGGAACCTACCACACTGGTATCTTCCTGATCGATAGTCAACATGAATTTGCTGTGTTGCGTGCCGCCAACAGCGAAGGCGGACAAAGGATGCTCGTCCGCGGGCATAAATTACAAGTCGGACAAAAAGGCATCGTCGGGTTTGTGACCGCTACCGGGCAACCACGCATCGCTCTCGACGTTGGAATGGATGCGGTTTTCTTTGACAATCCCGACCTCCCAGAGACTCGTTCCGAGATCGCACTTCCTCTGCAATTTGCCGGTCACATCATCGGTGCTTTGGATGTGCAAAGTACTCAGTCGAATGCATTCAGCGAAGACGATGTTGAAGTGCTCAGCACGTTGGCAGATCAGGTATCGGTCGCCATCAACAATGCGCTGACCATCGAAAAAGCGCAGCAATCTCTGGCAGAAGCGCAAAGCGCATTGGGTGTAACAACCCGTGAAGCCTGGCAGGTGATGCGTCCGCAGACATTTGGTTTGGGTTTGCAATTAAGTGAGGCGAACGTCAAGCCGTTGGAACAGCCCTTGGAAGGCAATCACATTCAAGATGCGATCAAATATGGGCGGACGATGTTGGCAACCAGCCAAAACCGTTCGGTTATTGCCATCCCTGTCCGCTTACGCGGACAAGTCATCGGTGTGATGCAAATCACCGCGCGTGAAAGTGTGATCTTGTCGGAAGACGATACCGAGATCGCAGAAGCGGTGGCGCAGCGCCTTTCGCTTGCAATCGAATCCGCCACGCTGCTTCAAGCCACCCAGCAGCGCGCAGACATTGAGCGCATCACCTCGATGATCACCAGCCGTATCAGTACATCCACTCGCTTTGAGACGATCTTGCAAACCGCCGCTCAGGAACTAAGTCGTGCGTTGGGCGGTTCGGATGTCCTCGTTCAGATCGAACCCGTTGCGCTTGAATTAAGCGTTGAGAATCAATAGGCGCAGATGAAATGAAGCGAAACGTAAACCTTACCAAACCCGTTGCCAGACAAAAACAACTGGCAATCCTCATCACATTGGGTGCGACCATCCTGATGACGATCTTATCGATTGTCACATTGTTCTTTATCGCTCCGGAAGATAAGACAATGCTTGACAACTACATGCGTCCGCTGATTGCACTTGCGGCTGGAGTTGCTTTCTATCTCACACAACGCGACCGATATGTCCGCGGGGTTTTCGTCCTGCTGGGGACCATCATTACAACGTCCATGGTCTATGCCATCGTAGTCGATAACATCGGCTGGCAGGCTGCGATTCGAATGCTGGTGGTCGTCGCTACTGTTGCCAATCTCACATTGAGCGAAGTCAGAGCACGCCGAATCAGCGGCGTGGCGTTCGTCCTTGCCATCCTGATCGTCCTCGCAGACCTCTTCCTGCCAGGTATGACATCAACAGGGCTGACTACTGCATCCATTGGAATTACAGCCGGGCTTGGGCTTATCTATCTCAGTCTTGTTCTCTATCAGTTCCGCCTGTATTCTCTGCGCACAAAACTGGCAATCGCATTTATCTTCTTAAGTATTATTTCTGTAGCAGCGGCAACACTTGCCATCAGTACTACGACTCTCTCGCAAATGAACGAAAGAGTGCAGCAGCAGTTGACAAGTATTTCTGACTTGACCTCCTCCTCCTTCGCCGCAGAGTTGGACAAGCAAGTGGATCTGCTGCGCACATTGGCAAACAACCGTTCATTGATCGCGGAGCTGGTCAAGGTCAATCTGACCGCTGAAAATGACATCAATGTCCTCAAGGAATTGGACCAGCAATGGATGTCTATTCCTGAGACAAACACCATGGACCCGCTTATTCGCTCGGTTATTGAAAGCGGCGTATCGCCTGAATTGAGGCGCTTCAAAACCGCCTTCCCAGAACACCGTGAAGTCTTCATCACCAATCGCTACGGCACGAATGTCGCAGCCACAGACCGAACCTCCGATTACTATCAAGCGGATGAAGAATGGTGGCAGGTTGCCTACAACAACGGAGCGGGCGGCGCTTACATCAGCCAGCCATATTTCGATGAAAGCGCGCAGTCACTCGCTGTTCAAATCGCTGTGCCCATCTTCCAGGCTGGCACGAACGAAATCGCCGGAATCCTGCGAAGCACGATCAGCCTCTCCATCTTCAACGAAGCCTTCGAAACTGGCCGGTTTGGCGAAACCGGACGGACAGAGATCTATTTGCCAGATGGTACAGAACTGGAAATGCATTTCGAAGAAAGTGGAGAAACTGAAATTGAGATCGAAGATGCCCCGGCAGATTTCGTCGCCGCGCTTCAACAAAACCGACAGTTTCACGATACCACCCACAATGGGACTCCGGTGCTGGCAGCGGTTTCGCCCCTTCTCCGCGAGTTTGATGACACAGAAGATGTAGCGGCCCTGCAAGCCTTGAATTGGCGTGTGGTAAGCATGCAAGAACGAGAGGAAGCCTTGCTCGTCGTCACAGAAGCGACCCGCAATGCGCAAATCGTAGGCTTGGGTGCCATCCTTGCTGCGGCGCTGCTGGCGATCTTCATGGCACAATATCTGGCAACACCGATCACCCGCCTCACTCAGGCAGCCGAAGCGGTCTCTTCCGGCAACTTGAATGTCGCAGCCGCCGTCGAAACCGAGGACGAAATCGGTACCCTTGCCGATTCTTTCAATCGCATGACCAGTCAGCTGCGTGACAGTCTCACCAACCTTGAGAAACGCGTGGCTGAACGCACCACTGACCTTGAGCTCGCGCGTCAACAAAGTGAAAAACGCGCCAATCAATTACTTGCCACCGGCGAAATTTCGAAGATCATCAACAGCGAGCAGAATCTTGAAACCCTGCTTATATTGGTCTCGCGGCTGGTGAGCGAACGCTTTGGCTACTATCACACCGGCATCTTCCTCATTGACGAAACAAAGCAGTATGCCGTCTTGCAATCCGCGAACAGCGAAGGCGGAAGGAATATGCTCAACCGTGGTCACAAGCTGAAAGTCGGTGAAGGCATCGTCGGCTATGTGGCAAAGTTTGGGATACCACGCATCGCTCTCGATGTCGGGCAGGATGCGGTGTACTTCAACAATCCAGATCTGCCGAATACTCGTTCCGAAATGGCGCTGCCGCTTAACTTCCTCGATGAAACCATCGGTGTGCTGGATGTGCAAAGCGAAAAACCAGGCGCATTCACGAATGATGACACAAACACGCTGCGAATTCTGGCGGACCAGATCGCCATTGCCATTGAAAATACCAGATTGTTCGAGCAGACCCAGCAGACACTTGGCGAACTTCAAACCCTTTATCGCCGCAATCTTCAGGAAGGCTGGAAAGCCTTCAACCGCGAAGAAGGTCTGGTCGGTTACTACCAAAGCCTGACAGGCGGCAAGAAGGTCGTCGAAACTGTGGACACGCCTGAGATCCAGCAGACCGTCAATCGCGGCGAGACAACTGTCTTCCATGCTGACGGTAAGACCGATCAACCAGCTCTGGTGGTGCCCATCAAACTGCGCGGACAAATCATTGGCGTCATTCACATCAAAGCACCATCCCGTGATCGTATGTGGACCGCAAATGAGATCAACCTCTCTGAAGCTGTCTCTGAGCGTCTCTCGCTCGCGCTTGAAAATGCCCGCCTCCTGCAAGATTCGCAGCGACAAGCCATCATGGAACAAACCATCAGCGATATTACGGGCAAGATCGGTTCCTCCATCAACCTTGAGAACGTTCTGCAAACTGCCGTGGAAGAGTTGGGCAGGACGATCCCCGGCTCTGAAGTAATCATCAAGATCAAGGATGACAACAGGGAATAAGCCTTATGCGTAGAAATCGATTCTTCTCTTTCATTTTTGATCTGCTCGATAAGACCGCCATTGGTCGCCTCAAACTCAGGGAAAAATTGACCCTGGGTAACATGCTGATCACTTTCCTCGTCCTGATCGCCATCGGGATCTTTATCTATCTGAGAATCCAATTCTTCAGCGGACAGTTAACAACACAACTTGAAGATACCATCCGAAATCGCGTGCAGGAGAGCCTGAAAACCATCAATGAGCAGCAAACCGATTTGCTGGGCGTCTTCTTCGACTCGATGAGTCGAAACACCTCCACCATCGGTTCGACCATTGAGGATATGCTGTCGCAGCGCAACGCTCTTGCCAATGGTGCCTTCTGGGATGCGAACCGTTCTCTCTCGCGCCTTTCAACAGGCAGTTGGGATAATTCCGACGACGATCCCGCCTCCGTCTTCATGCCAGCAGATGTTACCATCAGTAGTCCGCTGGCTATCAAGCTGAATATTCTCAAACATACTGAACTGGTCTTCCCCTCCATCTTGGATGACAACCCTGACATCATCGCAATTTACTTTGGCGGAACGACAAGGGAGACCATCTACTTTCCGAATATCAACCTCGCAGGCATCGTCCCGCCGGATTTCGATGTGACCGGGCGTCTCTGGTATGTCAACGCTTCCCCGACAAACAACCCCACTAGAAAAGTGGTTTGGTCTACGCCGTATCAAGATGCGGCGCTGAACGGGCTCGTCATCACTGCCAGCGTCCCGGTATTCGATCAACAGGATCGTTTCCAAGGTGTCGCTGCGATGGATGTGCAACTCACCCAGATCACAAACATTGTGTCGAACATTCGCATCGGAGAGACAGGCTACGCCTTTTTGATGGACGATAGCAATCGTCTGATCGCGCTGCCAGATGCTGGTTTCACCGATTTTAATATCACCGATGAAACCGCCCAGCTCGGCGATATTATGGACCCAACCGTTCTGCAGGACGCATCGCCGCAGTTCTTTGAGGTTTTCAAAAACGTCAATGCAGCGACGGAAGGTGTCTTCAGCATCGTCATCAATGAGAGCGAACGTTTTGTGTCCTTCCAGCAAATCCCCGAAGTCGGATATAAACTCATTCTTATTGTCCCCGCCGAAGAATTGTTGACCGAGTCGCAACTGGTGCGCGCGCAGATCGACGCTGAAACTCGCAACACCATTAACATCAGTCTCTTGCTGATCACCCTGACGTTGATCGTAGCCACGGTCGCTTCGCTCGCGATTGGAAATCGCTTCACACAGCCGCTCGAAGGATTGATTCAAGTCGCGAACGAAATCATCTCTGGGAATTTCAACGCCAAGGCAGACGTCCGCTCGCAGGATGAAATCGGCACATTGGCAAATACTCTCAACACGATGACATCCAGTTTGCGAGAATCGATCCAATCGCTTGAAGAGCGCGTCGCAGAACGTACAGCCGCCTTGCAGCACGAACTGGAAAAAGGAGAACGCCGCGCAAAGCAATACGAGGTCATTGCCAAGGTGGCGCAAACCATCACCACCACGCAAAACCTGCAGGAACTCCTCCCGCAGATCGCTGAAGGAATCAGTCAACAATTTGGCTTCTATCACGTCGGCATCTTCTTGAACGACCCCAGCAATCAGTACGCCGTCCTTGGCGCAGCCAACAGCGAAGGCGGCAGACGCATGCTTAAACGCGGACATCAACTTAAGATCGGACAGCAAGGTATCGTCGGCTACGTAACTGGCAGCGGAAAAGCGCGCATCGCCCTCGACGTTGGAGAGGATGCGGTTTTCTTCAACAACCCCGACCTGCCAGAGACGCGTTCCGAAATGGCATTGCCGCTCACCATCGCTGGTGAAGTCATCGGCGCGTTGGATGTGCAAAGCACCGAAGCGAATGCCTTTTCCGGCGAGGATGTGGAAGTATTGACCACATTGGCCGACCAGGTCAGCATCGCGATCCAAAATTCCCGCTTCTATGAGCAGATTCAAAAATCGCTGGCTGAAGCGGAAGCCGTCTCCCGCCGATATTTCAACGAGACCTGGAGCCAGACCGCGCAGGAACAAAAAGCGGCCGGCTATCGTTACACTGCCACGGGCGTCATCCCGCTTGAGGCAAAAGAATCGAATCCAGATGATACATCGGATAAAAAGCAGGTGACCGTTCCTATCATCATCCGCGGACAGACCATCGGCGAGTTATCCGTTCTCGTGCCTAAACAGGAACAGATCCGTAATGATCAAATGAACCTGATCCACGCTGTGGCAGATCGTGTCGGCATTTTCGCAGAAAACGCCAGACTGTTCGACCAAACCTCACGCCGCGCGGAACGCGAACGCCTGGTCTCGGACATCTCCACCAGAATCCGCAGCACGAACGACCCGAAAGAAATGATAGAAACCGCAATCAAGGAACTGCGCGAGGTCTTGAACGTATCCCGTATCGAGATCGTTCCGCAGAAAGTTACATCACCGGATAGATAAATGAGGCAATCATGATCAAAACCATAGCAGTATCGAACGAAAAAGGCGGAGTCGCCAAAACCACCACTGCCCTGTCATTAGGCGCAGCGCTGGCGGAATTGGGGAATCGCGTCCTCATGATTGACCTGGATGCGCAAGCCAATCTCACCCTCGCCGTCGGCTTTGAACCCGGCGAAGCGGACAAGACCTCGAGCGATGTCATGCTCGACAACCTACCCCTGCTGACCGTGCGCCGCAAGACCGAGATCGAAAACCTCGACCTCATCGCCTCCAGCTCACGCATTGAAACTTCAGAACAATTCCTGCCGGTGCGCACAAATTACACTACCATTCTGCAGCGTGCCATCCGCAGTACGCCCAACATGCCGTACGACTATATCGTCCTCGACTGTCCACCCGCACTTGGAGCCATCACCCGCAACGCTCTCGCCGCCGCCGACCTGCTCATCATCCCCACTCAGGCGGAATATTTCTCCGCTTATGCGTTGCGAAACATGATGGGACTCATCCGCCGGACGCGTGAAGTGGACAATCCCAATCTCGCCTACCGCATCCTCGTCACCATGCTGGATCGCCGCAATCGCACGCATCGCAACATTCACGAACAACTGCGCTCCACTTTTGGAGCAGGCGTCTTTAATACTGTTATCGAACTCGACACCAAACTGCGCGAAAGCCCCATCGCCGGGCTGCCCATCACCCACTACAAATCCGCTGCGCGTGGATCGACTCAATATCGCATCCTAGCACAGGAGCTAATGGAATATGCCAAGGAAACCGAAAACAAACAAGCGGCTTGATAATCTCTTCAAGGACATCAAACCTGAAGAGAATGCCCGGGAACCGAAGGTCAAGCCTGCGGCAAAGAAAGAGGCGCCGCCTCCTTCCACGCCCAAGCCTGCTCCAATCCCTTCAAGCGCTCCCACGCCGACGGTCTCAGCTGCCAAGCGTCAAACCTCCACGCTGGTGATGCCGGATATTGCCGCACCTATGCCGGGTGGAAATGCCGGCTCGATTTTCGCTTCCAATTTTCAGGTAGGCGATAGCGATTGGGCGGTAATGCGCCTGGTCGATGAAAAGCCGGGACGCGTGTTCACCACCGATGAGCAACTGCTTATCAAACAAGTTACCGACCAGCTTTCGCTGGCGCTTGAAAATGCGCGACTGTTCCAGGAAACGCAGAAACGCGCGCGCGAATTGGAAGCGGTCAACCAGGTGGTGACGTCCATTTCGGGCTCGCTCGAATTGGCACCCAATCTACAGATCATTGCAGAGAGTCTCGTCAACCTGTTCTCCGCAAGCCGGGTTGGCATTGCGTTGATGAACGAACAGAAAAACGGACTGGTCCTTTCTGCGGATGCGTCCAACACTTTCGAGAAGTCGGATTTTATCGGTACGCCGATCAACATCACAGAAAGCCCGGCGACGCAGGAAATCCTGCGCACCCGCCGTCCGCTTTACCTCCGCGATGCACCTAACAATCCGCTTAGTGGTTCGCTGCGGGATATGCTGGAGAAACGCGGCACGACCAACATGCTCATCACCCCAATGATCGTGGAGGATGAGGTCATTGGCGCCATTGCACTGGATTTCGTTGAAGCAGATCGCATCATCACACAGGATGATTTGCGCTTGCTGGAAACCATCGTCGTTCAGGCAGCGACCGCCATCCAAAAGAATCAACTCTTCGAACGTATCGAACAATCCGAAGTCAACCTGCGCGCATTGTTCTCCGCGATGGAAGATGTGGTATTGGTCATCACGCGCGAAGGTCGTTATGATCAGATCGCGCCAACCAACCCGTCTCTGTTGGTGCGTACGCCAGCCGAACTGCTCGGAAAAACCTTCCACGATGTGCTGCCCAAGGAAATAGCAGATCACTTTCTGTCCAATATTCACAAGGCATTGGCTGGGAATGAGAAAATCCAGTTCGAGTATGACTTACAGATCGGCGAGCATCTTTTCTGGTTTCTCGCCAACCTCACCAAACTGGACGAAGACCGCGTCTTCTGGGTGGCGCGAGATATTACCGAACGCAAAAAGGCAGAGGAAGCCATCCGCCGCCGCAACGAATACCTCGCGGCTTCGGCTGAAATCGGCAGGTTGGTCACCTCCACCCTGGACCTGAATACCATCTTCGCCCGAACCGTTAATCTCATCAACGAGCAGTTTGGCTTTTATCATGCGGCTATCTTCATCGTGGAAGAAACCGGTTTCAATGCCGTCCTCAAAGAGGCGACAGGCGCAGCCGGGCTGGAGATGAAGAGGCGCGAACATTCGCTTCCGCTGAATGCCAAATCCATCGTGGGTAAAGTCGCTTCAGAGGGATTGCCCGTAGTGGTGAACGACACTGAAAAAGACAGCCTGCATAAGGTCAACCCGCTGCTGCCTGAAACCCGCGCGGAAGCTGCCATTCCCCTGCGCATTGGTTCGCGCGTCATCGGCGCCATCGACATTCAGTCAAAAATTGCAAACGTATTTACCGACGATGAAATCTCGGTTCTGCAAACCTTGGCAGACCAGATCGCAGTTGCCATCGACAATGCACGTTCGTTTGAACTCTCACAGCAAGCC
>JAHDWC010000012.1 GCA_023382575.1 Anaerolineales bacterium | reverse complement strand
CAAACTGCACCGTCGTTGTTGCCGATGCGGAGATCGGTTCGCCACTGGTCAAGAATCCGCCGCTGGCAATTGCCCTCAACCTGCCCTCGTTCGACAAATATGAAGAATTGCTCGCTACTGGCGGGACGTTGATCGTCAATCAATCCATGGTGGATCGCGCGGGAAGGCGTGAAGATATTCACGTCATCTTGGTGCCATGCAACGAGATCGCTGAAGAACTTGGTGACCGCAAGCTGGTCAACATGGTGGCAATCGGTGCCTTGCTCACGGCGCTGCCTGAGATCAAGGTGGCAGATGTGGAAAAAGCGCTCGAAGGTCATTTACCTGCGCGTCACAAACATCTTTTGCCGAAGAACTTCGAAGCACTAAAGCGTGGTTTTGAACACGCGCAGAAAGAATGGGATAAGGTCCCAGCGTAGCCTACACTTTACCGGCACAGCCCGCTTTCCGTCACAATGGAGGCGGGCTTTTTGTTTTGTCAAGATTGGCACTCGTAAAATTACGAGAATCCATTTATAATGTAATACCAACGGCTTGTGAAAAAAATCTCAAATTATTTAGCGCTACCAAGCGGGTAGATTCCTACAACCGTATTTAAACGCAATCTATTTCAAATTTGATTCCATGTGTGGGAGCAATTTAATGTGATGCTCCCTGCCTTCCCCTTTACTCGTACCTGCAAGCATACCCCTACATCCAATATCAGCTTTTCAACGGATAGGCCATCAGCCTGATATCAACCGGGCTGCAAAATCCTACCCGGGGTTCTTTTTTATACCTGCATTGACCGGCGGGAGGATGTTGGTCATACATTGACCGTATCACAAGGGTGCTTCGCATCTGGGTCTGGAAGCGGAGTGCGCCTCGTGCGGAAATATTTTCATAGGAGCAAAGAAGAGATGAAACGAATCGTACTATTTGTCATGCTCGTCGTCGCATTTGTGCTGGCGGCTTGCGGACCGGCTGCTGCTACAGCGCCGGAAGTTTGCAACACGGAATTGGGTTGTGCCGTGATCAATAAGGATCAAACCGTCAAAATCGGATTTGCCGGTCCGATGACGGGCGATTATTCCCAGTTTGGTGTGGACATGTCCAATGCCATGAAACTGGCTGTCGCCGACCTCGGCGATGTTCAGGGCTGGAAAGTTGAAATGGCGATCGAAGATGATGGCGGCGGCGCGGAAGGCGGCGCGGCAGTGGCGAATAAACTGGTCTCAGATCCGACCTTTGTTGCCATGGCTGGTCATGCCTTCTCTGGCGCGACTGCAGCTGCCATGCCCATCTACGAAAAGGCGGGCATCCCGATGATGTCTCCCTCTGCTACCAACCCCGACCTGACCGCTCAGGGCTCCGCGGTTTTCAACCGCAACGCCTTCACTGATGCGGAACAAGGCAAGGGCGCTGCCACCTACCTGTATGAAACGCTGGGCATCAAGAAACTTGCGTTCATCCACGATGGCACCGATTACGGTCAGGGACTCGCCAAAGTAGTGGAAGAAACCTTTGTCTCCCTTGGCGGCGAATCGGTGGCTTTTGAAGCCATCACTCCGGGCGAATCTGATTACAGCGCGCCCCTCGCGGCCGTGGCTGCGGCGGAACCCGAAGCGATCTATTTCGGCGGTTACAACGCGGAAGCCTCTGTGCTTGTCAACCAGATGGAACAGGCGGGTCTCTCCGGTGTGATCTTCTTCGGCGGTGACGGCATCTATGGCAAGGACTTCCTCGCCAAAGTCGGCGACAAGGGTGAAGGCGTATACGCCGCGACCCTCGTTCCCCCCGGAACCGATGCAATCCTCGCGTTCAACGAAGCCTATCTCGCTGCGTACGGAACCGAAGCTGGTGTGCTCTCCGCTTACACCTGGAACTCCTATGATGCCGTCGGCGCTTTGATCCAAGCGATCAACAGCGTGGCGATCGTCGAAGGTGACACCCTCTACATCCCGCGCGCTGCCCTCGTGGAAGCGGTCCGCTCGATGAATGGCTACCAGGGCATCGCTGGCGTCATCTCCTGTCAGGAAAACGGCGAATGCAATGCCTCCGGTCCGGTGTTCTACATCGTCGAAGGCGGCGAATGGATTCCCGCTGAATAATTCAGCCGCGATATTGTTTGCCCTTCTGCCTGACGGCTAAGGGTCTATTTTGGGGATTGCCGTATGATGATGCGGCAATCCCCATTGATTACTGAAAAGGCGTCACAACTTTATGGATAAACCCATCTCAACATCCACACATAACAAGCTGCGTTTGGAACGGTATATCCGCACCGCCATAGGAATTGTCATCAGCGCATTTCTTTTTTGGCGAATTTACAACGTAGTTGTTCTTCAGCAGCATTTTGGCGCCGATACATGGGTCCGTTTTGGTCTTTCTGGATTGATCCTGGGGGGCATGTACGCGCTCATTGCCATCGGCTACACCCTTGTATACGGCATCATGTTCATGATCAATTTCGCGCATGGCGAAGTGATGATGTTGGGAGCGTTCGGCGGATATTTTACATTTGAAATTTTGCGCTTCATTCCCGCCCCGACAACTGCCAGCCCAGACCTGAACTTTCTCAACGCCAATCCATTCCTCTCAGTCCTGCTGGCGTTCGTAGTGGGAATTACGATCTCGGCAACAGCGGGTTTCTACCTTGAAAAAATCGCCTATCGACCGCTGCGCAACGCCCCACGTTTGATCCTGTTGATTACCGCCATCGGCGCATCGACCATTTTGCAAAACCTGGCGATGCTTCTCTTTGGTCCGCAACGCAAGAATGTGGTCAACCCCGATGTCTTGGATCGAGCTGCAGGTTGGGTCATCAACGTCGGTGGAAATGACGTGTTGATCTCGTACACCGGCGTCTTCTCATTGGTGCTTTCCACCCTCTTGATGATTGGCTTGTTCATTCTGGTGCAGCGCACCAAGTTAGGACGCGCCATGCGCGCCGTGGCACAGGACAAGAATACTGCTTTCCTCATGGGCGTGGACGTGAACGATGTGGTCAGCAAGACCTTCATCATCAGCGGCGCTTTGGCTGGCGCGGCAGGCGTGATGTGGAGCATTCACATGGGATTGGTGAATCACTTCACGGGCTTCCTGCCAGGCATCAAGGCGTTCACCGCCGCGGTGATGGGCGGCATCGGCAACATTCCGGGGGCGATGCTGGGTGGGATTCTGTTGGGCGTGATCGAAGCCATCGGTCCCGCCGGCATGGGCATTGATTTTCAACTTAAGGACGTGATCGCCTTTTCGATCCTGGTGCTGGTTCTGATCGTGCGCCCGTCCGGTATTTTGGGCGAGAAACTTTCCGAGGAAA
Source organism: Anaerolineales bacterium (assembly GCA_023382575.1). Classification (GTDB taxonomy): domain Bacteria; phylum Chloroflexota; class Anaerolineae; order Anaerolineales; family Villigracilaceae; genus Villigracilis. Next base: position 37,475 of record JAHDWC010000012.1, on the reverse strand, counting down.
AATTATGAGATCATCGGCATTGGATAAAGGACTTCGCACCGGAGTCATCTTTGGGATCGTAATCGCGATCATGTTCCTGATCGGGTTCACGGTTACTGGCGCTGGCTTGGTGGGAAAATTGTTCGGCGTATCATCATCTTACAACACTCCCCCGCTGACCTTTTTTGTCATCTTCATGGTGTTGATGGGCGCGTGGGCGGGCATTACTGCCGCGGCACGTTCGCTGACCGAACCAGACACATTGAAACGCGCCTTGACAGCGGGTGCATCCGCTGGAGCAGTGAGTGGATTGATTTCAGCAGTGGTCGGGTTCATCTTTGGCACGCTGAACGCCAACGCCATTGACCCACGCACATATCTCCCGATGGTTTCTCCCGAATCGACCAAACTGTTCTTGATGAATCAGAGTCCGCTGACGGGAAGTTTAATGCTTCTGGGAGTGCTGACAGTTTCCGGGGCGGCTGCGGCGGGTTTATCCTTCTACCTGCGCACGCATGACGGAGTCAAATCCGGCGCGCGCAACATCACAGAATCCGTCCGCAAAACCATTCGCTCTGAAGGTGTTGCCAGGGTGACAAACAGCCCATATGCGCGGTATGGATTTTGGCTGCTGGTTGCCGCGTTGTTGATTATCCTTCCGCGCACGTGGGGCGGGTATTGGAATTACGTTTTTGGCACGGTTGGAATTTACATCATCCTTGGGCTGGGGTTGAACATCATCACCGGCTGGGCGGGACAATTGGTGATCGGCTATGTGGCGTTCTTTGCGGTGGGCGCGTACACCTTCGCGCTTCTGACCGCGCCGGAGCCGCATAACCTGACCATGAACTTTTGGCTCGCCTTGGGCTTGGGCGTCTTGGCTGCTGGCATTTCCGGCTTGTTGATCGGCTTGCCCATTTTGAATTTGCGCGGCGATTATTTGGCCATTGTGACGCTTGGCTTTGCGGAGATTGTCCGCATTCTGCTCAAGAGCGATCTGATGACTGAATACACAGCGGGACCTCGCGGCGTGCGCGATATTGCCGGACCAACTTTGTTCGGTAGGTCGTTCGTCTCAGATGTGGACTTTATGTATCTCATCATTATTGCCGTACTGGTAGTGACGTTCATCGCCTATCGATTGCAAAATTCGCGCACAGGCAAGGCGTGGTACGCGATCAATCTCGATGAGACGGTGGCGCGCGCCACGGGCATCAATGCCTTTGCGTCGAAACTTTTGGCGTTATCACTCAGTGCGGCAATGGCGGGACTTGCGGGTGTGTTGTTCGCTTCGCGCAATCAGTTCACGGGACCTGATGACCATGCACTGATGGTATCCATCAACGTCATCTGTCTGGTGATCGTGGGCGGCATCGGCAACATCCCCGGCGTGTTCCTCGGCGCGTTCGCTTTGAAGGGCTTGCCCGAAATTCTGCGCGAAACCGAGAACTATCGTCTGCTGATCTTCGGCGTGTTGTTGATCGTGATGATGCGCCTGCGACCGGAAGGCTTCCTCCCGGCGAAACGCCCAGTGTTGGAAAAATCCGCTCAAACGTCGAGCAAGGAGGCGCAACCATGACCACCTGCATCGAAACCAAACAAGTCTCCAAAATTTTCGGCGGGTTGACGGCCGTCAATACCGTTGATGTGGTTGTGCCTGAACATGCCATCGCCAGCATCATCGGACCGAACGGCGCAGGCAAGACCACGCTCTTCAATTGCATTTCAGGATATTATGTGCCCGAGCAGGGACAGATCGAATTCTTTGGTAACGCGATTCAAGGACAGCCAACATACAAAGTTGCAGATATGGGCATTGCTCGCACTTATCAGAATATCCGCCTGTTCGGCGATATGACCGCCATCGAGAATGTGATCGTCGGGCAGTATCCGCGCTTCAAAGCGAACTGGGTGGATGCGATCCTTTCCACGCGCCGCGAGCGGGACGAAGCGAAGCAAGCCATTGAAGAAGCTCGCCGCCTGTTGAAATTTGTCGGCTTGGAAGGGCTGGGCGATACGCTTGCGCGCAACCTGCCCTATGGGGCACAGCGTCGGCTGGAGATCGCGCGCGCGCTGGCCAGCAAACCGCGCCTGCTTTTGCTCGATGAGCCAACTGCTGGAATGAATCCGCAGGAGACCGACACCATGACTCACTTCATCCGCAACTTGCGCGATGAGTTGGGCATCACCATCTTGTTGATCGAACACGACATGCGCGTGGTCATGGGCATCTCCGACCAGATCAGTGTACTGGACTATGGCACGAAGATCGCCGAAGGCAAGCCCAAAGAAATCCAGTCCAATCAGCGCGTGATCGAGGCGTATCTCGGTCCTGACGTGACCAGCCTGACGAAGAAATATCAATTACGAAAGAAGCAGCGCCATGATGCTACACGTTGAAAATTTACAAGTTTATTACGGAGCTATTCACGCCCTCAAGGGCGTGAGCTTTCATCTCGACAAAGGCGAAGTAGTCGCGTTGATCGGCGCAAATGGAGCAGGCAAATCCACGGTATTGAAGACCATTTCAGGGCTGCTGCGTCCGCGTGAAGGCTCGGTGACGTTCGAAGGCCAGGTGCTTGAGGAAGTTCCGCCGCAGGACATCGTCCGCAAGGGCGTGATCCATGTGCCGGAGGGACGCAAAATTTTCCCGCGCATGACCGTCACCGAAAATTTGGAGATGGGCGCTTACATTCACGCTGACCGCGCTGCGATTAACCGTGACATGGAATCCGTTTTCGAGCGTTTTCCACGTTTGAAAGAACGCCGCAACCAACTCGGTGGAACGCTCTCCGGCGGCGAACAGCAAATGCTGGCAATCGGGCGCGGACTGATGGCGCATCCTTCCCTGCTGCTGCTGGATGAGCCTTCGATGGGACTTTCCCCGTTGTTGGTGGAACAGATCTTCGACATCATTCAAGATATCAACGAACAAGGCACAAGTATTCTTTTGGTGGAGCAAAATGCTCAAATGGCGCTGGCAATTGCAGACCGCGCCTATGTGCTGGAAACCGGCAAGATCGTTATGCAAGGTACCGGCGACGACTTGCTGCAAGATTCGAGCGTCATCGAAGCTTATCTTGGCGGACATTAACTCTCAGCGAGAACGAAGCGTCTCAAAATCCCGCCCGTAAGGATAATCTTTTATTAAAATTCCGCATTCTCAGAAGGGATGCGGAATTTTTTGTGTAAAATGAATTTATTGATACGAGAGCTAACTTAATAGAGTACTGGAGGAATTATGCACGAAATTACATTGATCATCAACATTGTGGTTGCGTTGGTGGTGGCTTTTATCGGCGGGGTGGTTGCACGTCGCATCGGGTTGCCGACGATTGTCGGGTATCTGCTGGCGGGGATTGCCATTGGCCCATTCACGCCTGGCTTTGTTGGAGACACAGGAACCATCAGCCAGCTTGCAGAATTGGGCGTTATTTTCTTGATGTTTGGAGTGGGGCTTCACTTCTCGCTCAACGACTTATGGAAAGTTCGCTCCATTGCCATCCCAGGCGCGCTGGGACAAATGACCTTCGCCACGTTACTGGCATTTGGGCTGAGTCAACTCTGGGGTTGGACACCCTCTGCCGGCATTGTGCTGGGACTTGCCATCTCCATCGCAAGTACAGTCGTCCTGCTGCGCGGTTTAATGGACAATGGCTTGCTCAGCACACCCCATGGACAAGCCGCCGTAGGCTGGCTGGTGCTGGAAGACCTCGCCACTGTCCTGATCCTCGTCCTCATGCCGACATTGGCACACATCAACGGACCATTTGATTGGCAGGCGCTTGCATTAACTCTGGTCAAAGCAAGCGCTTTTGTTTTATTACTGTTCTTCGTCGGCAAGCGCCTCATCCCGTGGATTCTGTTGCGCATTGCCCACACCCGCTCGCGTGAGTTATTCATCCTTGCCATTCTCGCCATCACCCTTGGGACAGCACTTGCCGCCGCGGAATTGTTCGGCGTCTCCTTTGCGTTGGGTGCATTTGTGGCAGGCGTCGTCGTCAGCGAATCGCCGCTCAGTCATCAGGTCGGCGCAGATGTCTTCCCCTTCCGTGAGGCGTTTGCCGTCTTGTTTTTCGTCTCCATTGGTATGTTGGTCAATCCAATTTATCTTTTCAACAATATTCACTATGTGATTTTTCTCACCCTGCTGATCGTTATTGGAAAAACCCTCATCACATTAATGCTTGGCTCGATCTTCCCCTGGCAAGGACGCACGGCCTTGGTCGTCGCCGCAGGCTTGAGTCAGATCGGCGAATTCTCTTTCATTCTTGGCCAATCGGGAGTCAGTTTGGGTATTTTGAATCAGGATCAGTACTCGCTCATTCTGGCGGGATCGCTGCTCTCCATCACCGTCAACCCCATGATGTTCCGCCTCATCACTCCCGCCGAAAAATGGTTGCGCAAGATTCCGGCTTTATGGCGGCTGTTAGACCGTCATCATCCCAGTCCGCTGCCAGCGGAGAAAAAGGTCGAGGGGCATGTGGCAATCATCGGTTACGGACGAGTCGGGCGTCATATCTCGAATCTGCTCGGACAGATGTCCATCCCCCACCTGGTGATCGATTCCGATGCAGAACGTATCGATGAACTCAATCAGCGCGGCATTCCCAACCTATATGGCGACGCCTCCAACTCGGAGGTATTGACACATGCCGGGCTGGAGCGTGCGCGTGCGCTCGTGGTGGCAGGACCCGACGAAGCTGCCAGCGGATTGGTGGTTGCCGCCGCACGCGATATTGCGCCAGAACTGCCCATCATTGCGCGCGCCACCACCGAAGCGGGCATCGAACATCTTGCAGAACTTGGCGCACAGGATGTCATCCACCCCGAACTCGAAGGCGGATTGGAAATCGTCCGTCACACTTTATTAAAACTGGATTTCCCACTACAGGAAATTATCCGCTATATGGATGCCGTCCGCCACGATCACTATGACATGCAGATCAATACGAAAGAAGAACATCGCTTCTTACATGACCTGATCCATGCTACCAAAAATATAGAGGTCACCTGGCTGACGTTGCTGCCGGGCAGTCCGCTCATTGGGCAGACGCTCGCCGAAGCCAACCTGCGCGCACGGACAGGCGCCTCCATCGTGGCGATATTGCGCGAGAACGAAGCCATGGCAAACCCAAAATCTCACACGGTGTTTGAGGCGAATGACCGCGTTGGCTTCATCGGTGATGAAGAACAGATCGCAGCTGTCGAAGAATTACTACATAATCAATCAATGGATAAAGAAATGGAGAATTCATAACATGCAAAAACGCATGAATATTTCATCAGGTGCAAAATGGGAGGATATCGTCGGCTACTCCCGCGCCGTGAGAGTTGGGAGCACAGTTGAAGTCGCCGGAACAACTGCCGTGGATGAGCAGGGGAATGTGGTTGGCTTAAACGATGCCTATGAACAAACCAGATTCATCCTTGCCAAGATCGAGAAGGCGCTGACAGCAGCGGGCGCATCGCTAAAGGATATTGTCCGCACACGCATGTTCGTCACCGATATTTCCAAATGGGAAGAGATCGGCAGAGCGCATGGTGAAGTCTTCCGTACGATCAAGCCGGCTGCTTCCATGATCGAAGTGAAAGGACTCATCAGCCCGGAACTGCTGGTGGAGATCGAAGTCACAGCGATCTTGAGCGAATAATTGGAGTGTTAATTCAAACGTATTCGATTCAATCACCCTGAGACTTAACGCCTCAACGAGATCATCACCTGCAAGCCACCCTCGGGCAAATTCCGCGCTTCAATGACTCCGCCCTGGGCTTCGATCAACTGCCTGGAAATTGCCAAACCCAATCCCGTTCCGCCTGAAGTTCGTGAACGGGATTTATCTTTGCGCCAGAAGCGGTCAAAGATAAATGGCAGGTCTTCATCTGGGATTCCCTTACCATTGTCGTTGACGGTAATGCACAAACCTTGTGCGGTTTCATCCGCTGTAACCCATATCCTTCCCCCATCAGAGACATAGCGCAAGGCATTCCCAACCAAGTTGCTCATCACCTGTTCGAAACGCTGAGGGTCAACGCTCGCAGAGAGATCGCCATTCTTCTGCGGGAAGGATAATGAGATATTTTTCTCTTCTGCTTCGGCAGAGAACAAGACCAAAACCCGCTCGATCAATTCGCCAATATTCACCTGCTTTTTATCGAATGGCAGTTGACGGGTCTCAGCCAGAGTGAGCAGACGCAGGTCATCCACCAACCGTTCAAGCACATACGTCTGTTCGAGTGCAAGGGAGACCTGCGAGCCGTTCTCAGCATAGATCCCATCCACGATGCCTTCGAGGCGTCCGCGAATGACGGAGAGCGGCGTCCGCAATTCGTGAGCCACATCAGCAAGCATGTCACGGCGTTCACGGTCACTGCGTTCGAGAGAAGCCGCCATCTCGTTGAAGCTTTCCGAGAGACGGCGCAAGTCTTGCGGTCCCTCCGTTGTGATACGGGTATCGAGCTTGCCTTCGGTAACTGCGCGGGCGGCATAGATGACATCCGCCAGCGGGTTGACGAAGCGACGCATGAGCAATGTCGCTACGATCACCAGGAAGATCACCAGAGTCAATGAAATAATGCCCACGGGGAAAATAATGGCGCGTGCTACTCCAAAACGCTGCGAGAACGAGAAGGGTGCAAGCACCAAATATCCAACCGTTTCATCATGCGCTACAAGGTTGAACACCACATCCCTGTCTTGAATTTCGTAAACAAAACCAATCACCGGCGTGGATGAAGTCTCAGAAACGGCAGCATGTCTCCGGTCTAGAATTATGCGATGATCTTTATCGAGCATCAACGTGCTCATCTCATCCAGCCCATTCACCGAAGTGAAGACCGATTCAACCCCATCCCAATTTCCCCTGGCTAGGTAATACCCTTCAAGCGTGCTAACGAACGGGAACGGAATGGGGGTCGATGATGATGTTAGAAAATATCCGATGATGAGCGTAAAGAACAGGAACGATAAAAACAAAACGATGACGAACGCTCGCAACAGGAGGATCAACAAACGCTGACGAATTTCATGAGTGGATGAATGCATCTCTATGCCTCAAATTTATAGCCAACGCCGTGAACGGTAATGATGAGCTCGTCCGGCTCCAGTTTGCGGCGCAGGTTGCGGATGTGCGAGTCGATGGCGCGTTCATAACTCTCGAATGCAACGCCATGTGCGGCATTAAGCAATTGAGTGCGGGAAAAAATGCGACCCGGTTGACTCATGAGCGTTGCCATGATTTCAAATTCGGTGGGCGTGAGTTGCACCGTGCGCTTCTTTATCTGGACTTCGAAATGGGTTCTATCCAGTGAAACGTTTTCCACGCGGATAACTTCCGCCGCCGAGTCACCGCCGACACGGCGCAACACCACCTTGACCCGCGCCACCAACTCGCGCGGACTGAACGGTTTAGTGATGTAATCGTCAGCGCCGATCTCAAGCCCGATGAGTTTATCCGTCTCTTCCACGCGTGCGGTGAGCATGATGATGGGCACATTGCTCTCGCGGCGAATTTCCCGGCACAGGTCGAGACCGTCCATTTCAGGCATCATCAGGTCCATGACGATCAGGTCCGGCTTTTCGCGCCGAGCCGCCGCAAGCCCTTGCACACCATCGCGTGCAGTCACCACGTCAAATGCGGAGGCTTTGAGATAGTCACGGCTGATCTCAAGGATTTCAGGTTCGTCATCGACGAGAAGGATTTTCTTGGGCATAAGATTATTATATACCGTCGGCTTCGATATGCCTTCGGCGCTCGACCATCGGAGATCATTCGTAGCGCAAAGCCACCATCGGATGCAAATTCGCAGCGCGGAAGGCAGGATACAGACCAAAGAAGATACCAATGATGAGCGCAAAGAAGAATGCCAGCAAGATTGAATTGGCGGTGATGACAGAAGCAATCAAACCGGAGACGCTGAACGCCATGGCAATGCCGACCCCAAGCAAGATGCCGACAATACCGCCCAATAGACTCAACGTAACCGTCTCGATCAGGAACTGGGTCAGAATCTGATTCTTCGTTGCACCAACAGCCTTGCGGAGACCGATCTCTTTTGTCCGCTCGGTGACCGAGACCAGCATGATGTTCATGATGCCAATGCCGCCCACCAGCAGGGAGATGCCCGCGATCGCGCCGAGGAAGATGGTCAAAGTTTGGGTCACGGTGTTGAGCGTCTCCAGCGTGTCAGACTGGTTCATGACGTTGAAATCCAGCTCGTCGGTGGTCTTGAGTTCATGCGAACGGCGAATCATGTATTCGATTGTGGCAGAAACCGTATCCATATCGTCTTCATCCGTCACAGAGACAAGGATGTTGTTGACAGTCTTCTTGCCATTGAAAACTGCATTTTCGCCGAAGAGCTTTGTATACCCGGTCTCGATTGGAATAAAGATATTCTCATCCGGCGAGCCGATGGAAGACCCCTTCCCTTCGAGTACGCCGACTACTTGGAATTTGAGTCCGTTGATGGAAATGGTCTTGCCGAGCGGTGAAAGCTCGCCAAACAAGTCTTCCGCCACGGACGCGCCCAAAACCGCCACTAGCGTCTGCGATTTATTGTCGCCATCTGTAATGAAGCGCCCATCCGCCAATGTGAAAGAGCGGACATCCTTATGCGCCTCAACCACGCCCACGGTAGGAGCGCTAAAACTCTCGTTCCCAAATTTGACCGTGTAATTGGATTGATACACCGGCACAATGTCAGAAATATTGCTGGTCAATCCGCGCTCAAGCAATTGATAATCGGCAAAATACAAATGGCTAGCCTGCTGAGAGCTCCCACTAAGAGCCGCAGGACCGGCTTGCATCCTACCGGGAGAAACGGTCAACAAATTCGAGCCGCCACTTTGAATGGAACTGGTGATACTCGCCGTCGCACCTTCACCGATGGAAAGCAGCGCCACCACTGTTGCTACACCGATAACAATGCCAAGGATGGTCAACACCGAACGCATTTTGTTTGCCTGCAACGCACGCAGTGCGATCTTTAGGTTTTCTGAAAATAACATATCGATATTCCTTCTGCCCCTACGCTTCTTCTCGCGGCGAGCCCGCTTTGATGGGGTTGGGATTCGCTTCATCCGAAACAATCTTGCCATCCGAGATGCGGATGATGCGTTCGGTGTGACGCGCCACATGCGCATCATGCGTGACCAGGATGACTGTCTGCCCATTATCGCGGTGCAGGCTTTGAAACAGGTCCATGATCTCCACGCCAGTCTTACTATCCAATGCGCCAGTGGGTTCATCTGCCAATAAAATAGCGGGCTCGTTCACGATGGCACGTGCAATTGCCACGCGCTGTTGCTGTCCGCCGGAGAGTTCATTCGGCGCGTGATGTGTGCGGTCGCCCAAGCCCACACGCTGCAGGGCTTTCATGGCGCGGTCATCGCGTTCCCTGCCGGAATACCCGGCATACGTCAGCGGCAATTTGACATTTTCCAACGCGCTCGTGCGCGCCAGCAAATTGAACTGCTGAAACACGAAGCCGATCTTTCGTCCGCGAACATCGGCAAGACGAGTTTCGTCCATGTTCTCCACCGAGACATCATCCAACGTGTACTTGCCGCTGGTGGGCACATCAAGGCAGCCGATGATGGACATGAGCGTACTCTTACCCGAGCCGGATGGTCCCATAATGGCGACCATTTCGCCTTTCTCGATCTTGAAGCTGGCTCCATCCAATGCGCGGACTTCACTCTCGCCCATCTGGTAAACCTTCGTCAATTCTTCAACGCGGATCATTGATTCCCTCCAAAGGGGTTGGGGGCTTCAAAACCGCTCGCACGCACCGTCGCAACCACGTCACCATCCTGCAGGTCACCGGTCACCGCAACCATCTCACCGATAATCGCGCCACCAACTACATCCACGCGGACCGTTTCATCACCGCGCAGAACCCACACGAACTCGCCCTGGCTATCGTTTTGGATCGCCGTAATCGGCACAGCCAGCGACGTCGTTTCATCGCCGATCAAAATGACGAGATTCATCGTCGAGCCGAGCGGCAGGAACACGTCACCTTCGGGCTGATCGAGGTCGATGCGCACATCGTATTTGACAAGACCAGATGTGACTTCCCCTACTGGGTTGATGGAAACCACCACACCTGTAAATGTAACGCCAGGCATCGCATCAGACTCCGCCGTAACCTCATCGCCAACTTGGACCTGAGCAATGTCTGTTTCATCGATCTGCGCATCCACGTAGAGATGATCCAAGTCTGCAATGTTGACCGAGAGTTCACCCGAACTGATAACGTCACCGACCACCTGCTCCACCGAGAGGACCTGCCCATCGAACGGCGCGATGATGCTCATCGAGTTGACTGTCGCTTGAGCCGCATCTACTTTGGCTTGCGCGGCAATGACATCCTGAGAGGTGTCACCCGCCAGCAGACGGTCATATTCGCGTCGGGCGTCTTCGTATTGTGCCTTCTTTAACGCAAGATCATTTTCTGCTTCGGTGATCCAGTCTGCGGGTGCAGGTCCGCGGAAGGTTTCGGTCTCATACTTGTACGTCCAACCATTTCCCTGCCGGACAAGCCGGGCAAGATATTTCGTTTGCGGAATGCTATTGTTATTCTGCAAATACTTCAGATAATTTTCCGCGTCTTCGTATTCTTCTTTGGCTTCTTTCAAGTCAATGGCGGCTTGAGCCAGGTCGGTGCCAGAATTTAGGAGGTCATCCAAATTCTCCTGGGCGGTGATCAGATCCGCTTGGGCCGAGACGATGCTTGCTGATGTGCTGGTCGGGTCGAGCGTCAGCAGGATATCCCCCGCCTTCACAAAGTTGCCGGGGTGGACGTTTACAATCGCCACGGTGCCGCTCGTTTTCCAATTGAGGTTGGCGAATGGTTCGGCGGCGAGGCTGCCGGTCGAGTCGACGGTCTCTGTCAGCGTGACTGAAACCACCTGGGCAGTTTCGGCTTCGGCGGAGTCCGATGCGTTGACGCTGGAAAGCGAACCGAGCAACACGGCAAGGATCACCACCACGCCAGCGGCGATCCACCAGAATTTTTTATTTTTTATGAGATTCGACATTTGGTTTCTCCTTGATCGTTTCCTGTAGGATACTTTTCAAATGTGGAGAATTTGTGCAGGCGAAAAGGACGTTTGTGGAGATAAAATAAGCGGATGAAATTCGAAACTGTTCACAAAACGACTCTACCCAAGATTGGCTTTGGCACGTGGGAGATCGGCGGCGGCTCGCATCCCGACCCGACGAAAGATACCGCTTCGCTGATGGCATTACGCGCCGCGCTGGAAGTTGGCTACACTCACTTCGACACCGCTGAGACGTATGCAGACGGTCACAGTGAAGAATTGCTTGGACGAGCCCTGCGCGAGATGAACACTCCGCGCGAGAAGGTCTTCATCACCACGAAAGTTTCCCCCGAACATCTGGCATACGATGATGTGCTGAAGTCCTGCGAGAAGAGCCTGCGTCGCCTCAGAATGGATTATGTCGATCTATATCTCATCCACTGGCCTAGCATGCGCATGAACCTGCCGGAAGCGTTTCGTGCGCTTAACAAACTTGTGCGCGATGGCAAGGTGCGTCATTTGGGTGTGAGCAACTTTAAGCTCAAGCAACTTCAGAAATCACAGGAAGTTTCTGAAACGCCAATCATCACCAATCAGGTTCCGTATCGTCTGCCTGATTCGTCTTATGTCGAAAACGGCGTCATCGAATATTGTCAACAGAACGATATTCTCATCACCGCATATTCCCCGGTAAAATTTCGCAGCATGCGCGTCAACAAGACGTTGGGAGAGATCGCGAAATCCCATTCCGCCACACCGTTCCAAATTGCATTGGCTTGGCTGGTGATGCAGCCGCGTGTCATCACGATCCCGATGTCGTATAACCCGCAGCATATCCGTGAAAATTTTGAGGCGGCGGATATCGAGTTGAGTGATGTAGAGATGAGACAATTAGCGACAGCGTGGGAAAAGTAGTGAGAAACAAGAAACGAGTATTGAGTTATGAGTTTGCCCGAGATCGAGATCATCGAAACCACTGAAACTGACCTTGAGCCGCTTTACCGCGTCATCATCCACAATGACAACGTCACGCCGATGGATTTTGTGGTGGAAGTGCTCAAGCAAATATTTTTCCTTGCCAATGACCGCGCCGCCGACATCATGCTGACAGCGCACATCAAAGGCTCGGCTTACGTACAAACCCTGCCGAAGATGGAAGCGGAAAAACGCGTGCAGTATGCGCATCAAGCCGCACATGCGGAAGGATATCCCTTACATTTTTCCATCGAGCGCGAATGACCTCAAACTTCGAAACCCTGACCGAAATCAATCTCGACGATCTGGTCGCTTCCTTTGGCTGGCAGGACTATCCCCTGCCGTCACAAATTCTGCGCAAGTTGTTTTCCAACCCCGCCCGTCAATTCGCTGAGCAAATGCTGGACTTCGATAACAAGGTCAGCGAGTTGGGATTGGTAGAAGCATCGCGCCGCATCCTACAAACCAGATATGTCCGCGATGTGCGCGTACATGGAATCGAAAATATTCCCACTACAGGGCCCGCACTCTTCCTGTCCAATCACCCTGGCGTGGCAGATACCATCAGCCTTTTCGCTGCCATCCGCCGCGCAGATTTGAAGATTATCGCCATGCATCGTCCGTTTTTGGTGGCGCTGAAAAGTACAACAGAGCATTTATTTTTTATCGATGATGACCCATCCAAACGCATGAATGCTGTCCGCCAGGTGGCGGCGCATTTGAAAAACGGCGGCGCGGCGTTGACTTTTCCCGCTGGTGAGATCGAACCCGACCCTGATGTGTACGAAGGCGCACTGGACTCTTTGAACAAATGGATGGATTCTGCCGCTGTCTTTCTACGCTTCGCACGGGATGCGGTCATTGTCCCGACCCTCGTGAGCGGAGTGGTATGGGAGAAGACCGCCCGACATCCGCTGACACGCATCAAACGTACCCGTGTCGATCGAGAAAAGCTGGCAGCGGCATTGCAACTCCTAGCGATGGTCTCACGAAACGAACGCCCCACGACAGTTCAAATTCAGTTTGCAAAACCAGTCACATTGGAAGAAGTCGGCTCGACAGATGCACAAGCGATCCATCAAATCGTGTTGGGACGCATGCGCGAGTTGCTGACAAATCCGCCAAAAGATGCTGGCATCTCCGCGTTGAAGTGACAAAATCCATGGAATATTCCTTTCCCCGTTACCTACTCTCCAAGCAAAGCGTGGATGACCGCGCTCTCAATAAAGATGTGCTCCATGCCTTGAAATCCAACCTGCCACCTGAGCCTCTCCGCATCATCGAGGTGGGAGCGGGCATAGGCACAATGCTCAGACGCCTCATCCGCTGGGGGGTAATTCATCAGGCTGAGTATGTGCTGGTGGATGAAATGTCAGAGAACGTGGAATATGCGTCAGCGTGGATTCCGCAATGGGCGGAAGAATCAGGCTTCGGCGTGGAAAGAAGCGGCACGCATCGCATCAGACTGACAAATACAGATTTTGACATCCAAGTCGAGTTATTCCCAGCGGATGTCTTTGATTTTGTCAAAACAAATCCGATGCCAGCCGATGTGTTGATCGCTCATGCTTTTTTGGATCTACTGCCCATGCCAGACAGCCTCGAAAAATTGTTAAACCTCACAAAAGAGCTCGCATGGTTAACGCTCAACTTCGACGGTGTGACAACCTTTGAGCCAATCATTGATGACGAAACTGACGCGTTGATCGAAAGCCGGTATCACACGACGATGGATACGCGTCCAACAGGCGGAAGCAGCCGCAGCGGACGCCGTCTCTTTTCGCATGTAAAAAGCTTGGATGTGGAGATCTTCGCCGCGGGTTCATCGGATTGGGTTGTGCATTCCGTGAATGGGCTGTATCCTGAGGACGAAAAATATTTTTTGGAATTCATCCTGCATTTTGTGGAAGATTCTGTTTGGACGTGTCCGCAATTCCCCAAAGAAAAATTAGATGAATGGCTGGCTGCGCGACGCGGTCAAATTTCGAATGGCGAGTTGACTTATATCGCGCATCAACTGGATTTTTTGCTGAAGAAAAAATCGCGAGATTAATCGGCAGTTGCGCCTGCCAACATGGGCTCGTCGCCGTTGTAACTTCTGAGTTGGGGCCATTTCCAGACGATCCACAAGGTTCCCAAAATACATCCCAGTCCACCAGTGATTACGGCAAACGAAGCGCCGAATAACTGCGCCACAACGCCCGCTTCGATCTCACCAAGTTGAGGTCCGCCTTGGAAGAAGATTTGATTGATGCTGGTCATTCGTCCGCGGATGTGGTCGGGGGTCTGCAACTGTCGAATGGTATTGCGGATGATCGTGCTGACGCCATCCGCCGCCCCAGTGACGGCCAACGCCAGCCACGCCACAACCACTGACCTGGTCAGCCCGAAGATGAGAGTGGTTATACCAAAGACAATGACCGAGCCGAGAAAGAGCGTACCCTGTTTGCGAAGTTCCTTCACTTGCGAAATGACCAGCGCCACAGTCACCGCCCCAACGGCTGAGGCTGCAGAAAGATAGCCGTATTCCACCACTCCTACGTTCAAAACATCTGTGGCAATGATGGGCATCAACGTATTGGCAGAAGCAAAAAACGTAGCGACAAAATCCAGCATCATGGTGGAAAAGATAACGGGCTTGGAAAAAATGAAGCGAAACCCATCTTTGATCGAGTCCACGCTGATACCGGCGGCTTTCTCCGCAATCGATTGCGGCACATCCCCAATCATGAATAAGGCGAACAATACCGCCACGAACGAAATGGCATTGAAGTAATAGACCGCTTCCTGCCCGAAACTGGAGATGAGGATTCCGCTCAAGGCAGGACCCAACACTGCACCGGCCTGAAAGGCCGTGAAGGTCATGCTAAAGGCATTGGGCAAATCCTTTTTGGGTAATAGATTGGGAATCAACGCCTGACGCGAGGGTCCGTCAAATGCGACCACCACAGCCTGCAAGGCCGTAATGAAATAAATATGCCAGATGGTGACATTTCCAAATTGGGTCAACAAGGCCAATGTCAGCGCCAGAAGCGCGGCAATGGATTGAGTCGCAAACATCACCTTGCGGCGATCGACTGAATCCGCGAGTGCTCCACCGATCAACGAAAAAATAATGACCGGGAAGATGCGCGCCACCCCTATGCCGCCCAGGGCAATGGGGTTTTCATCCAGTTGGTTAACATGCCAAAACAAAGCCCAGAGTTGCATCTGGGTGCCAGTGATGGAAATGAGTTGTCCGAGCCAAAGATAGAAGAATTTTTTGTGCTTTAGAGAAGGTGGGATGTGAAGCATTTTATTATTTTGCAGGAGCGGAATGATCCCGCCCTACTCCATTGTTTCTTAAGTTCCCCAATCACGGAGATACAAAAAGTCATAGCCGATGGTGCGATTGCTGACTTTGGCAATCGGCGGCAACATGCGTTTGAATTGATAACGTCGAATGCGCGCGGTGACGGTGTCTACAAATTTTTTGTCAAAGCCGGCTTCCACCGCCTCTTGCGGACTGTAACGTTGGTCTATCAAAAGGTAGAGAAGTTTATCGACTTCTTCGTAGGTGAAACCCAGTTCTTTTTCATCGGTCTGGTCTGCCCATAGGTCGGCTGAAGGTGGCTTGTCAATGATCGGCGCCGGGATGTTCATCGCACGCGAAAGTTGACGTACCTGCGTTTTGTACAGGTCGCCAATGGGATTGATTGCGCTGGCAGAGTCACCGTACAGGGTACTGTAGCCGAGCAAAATCTCGGTCTTGTTGCTCGTCCCCACAGGAAGCGCCTTGAAGGCTTCAGACTGGTCATACAACGCGATCATGCGCATCCGCGCCATAATATTTCCCTTGCGCACATTCGACATGTTCGGGTCGTGCGCGATCAACGGATCGACCATTGGCGTGATGTCAATCGTCTCAGCGCGGATCTTGAACTGGTCGATCATCAATTGGGCATGAGCCAGCGAATCAGATGAGGATGCGCGATATGGCAGCCGCAATGCGAAGACATTTTCCGCGCCAAGGGCTTCGACTGCCAATGCACAGGAGAGCGCCGAGTCTAAACCGCCAGAGAGATTGATGATGGCGCGGGTCATGCCGACGCGCGTGATCTCAGACTTGATAAAACCCGCCAAAATTTCACGGGCGAGGTCGGTATTGAGGGAGAGGTTAATATCAACCACGAGAGAGAATCCTATCGAGTTCATTGCGGACAAGCGCCGTGCGCTCATCCCGTAGAAGCGGTAAGCGCGCACGTGTGCGGCGCAGTTGATTCAAATCCAATTGGGCGTAGGTAATGGCTTCCTCGTTATAGGGTCCATGAACAAGCTCTTCCCCGTTCGGGTCGAAGACCGTCGCGCCGCCCCAGAAGTGAAGTCCATCTTCGTAGCCAACGCGGTTGGCATGTACCACGAACGAAGTGAACATGCTGGCGTAAGCCATATTCACGCGTTCCACCCAACGCGCAGATTCAAGTTTTTCGTGGTCGTTTAGTCCACGCCCCGGCGAGGCGGATGAAAAAAGCATGATGTCTGCGCCATCAAGCCAGAGCAGGTATGGAGGCGATGCGTGCCAAAAATCCTCGCAGATCAACATGCCGACGCGTCCGAAGCGCGTATCAAACGCGCGGACGGAATCGCCCCATGCGAAGAAACGTCCCTCATCGAAAAGCCCATACGTTGGCAAATAAACTTTATGGTGAACATGCACCGTCTTGCCGCCCGAAAGGTAAGCAGAAGCGATAAAGAAGCGATGGCGGGAGTCCTCATCCACAAAACCGACCACGAGATCGAGATCGCGCGAGGCTTTGAGCAAATGCTTGAAGACTGGGTCATCTTCTGTCGGCTTGTGTGCGGCGGACGCGACCAAATCCTGCAAAACATATCCAGTTAAAGAAAGTTCGGGGAAGACGAGCAAATCCGCTTTTTCGGTTTTGGCTCGCTCGATGTAATCAAGATGCTTGGCTAAATTCGCTTCGACATCGCCAAGCTTGGTGTTGATCTGTGCCAGGGCAAGGTTAAGTTTCATCGGGCGAATCTTACCACTAAAAATAAAAGACCCGTCGGATATTATGCCCGACAGGTCTTGAAGAATCATTTCGTCACAACCACTTGAACCGTATCACCATTCGCATCCGCGCTAATGACTGTGATCGTTACTCCATCCACAGTCACCATTTCACCCAGCGCCAACGGCGATTTATAACGATACGGGTCATTTTCAAAAATAGGATGAACCACCAAAGTCCCTTCACCTGAAAAGATGGACGTATCCACCGTATAGACCAATGCACCTGACTTGGGAATTGACGCATCATACCCTGCGGGGCGGCGGGATTCCACAACCACAACTTTACTCTCGCTGACAGGAATCATCACCGCCTTAATTCCACCTGCTGTTTCAATCGGCGTGAGGGTGATTGTCCCCTCAGCCTCCGTCTGGCACACAATCTGTGAATCATCGAGCCAGCCCATCTGCCAGCGTTCAAAGGCAAAGAACTCCGGTGCAAGTCCATCAATGTAGCCCATTAATCCGAAGCCGCCTGCAAAGCGGTGCTGGTCATCATAATTGACAGGGTCAAATTGATAAGAATACAGATCCGGCAAGCCCATGATATGTCCTGTTTCGTGGTTCAACCATAAATATCCCCATCCAGGCATATCCGCACCAGAGGTCACGCCATTTGAAAAAACCTTCCCATCAGCAGTGTAACCTTCACCCGGATTCGCACCCAAGGCAGGTCCATACCCTATAGCTGTTGCTTCCGGCGGAACCATGACCACAACTGAATCTGCTGTTGAAAAATCCACATCGGTGTCCGCCAATGTCACTGCTTCTTGAATAAACCGAAGATGACCTTCGTATGAACGAATCCCATCGCCATAAAATGCGGATGGTTGGCTCAACCGCAGCCACACGAAATGCGGTTCCAACGTCCAATTCATCCTGCCGTAAGACATTTTGTAGAAGAACGTTTCGGCATCTGGTGAAACGAGGGAAAACAATGTTTGTGGAGCTTGTGAAGCGGGCACATCCAAGAAATCTGCAAACAGGACGATGGTCTTAACCTCTCCCAAGGAAGGTAATTTATGGGATGGATTCGGCAGACCAAGCCCAACATTGGTGAAAGCAAATGGTTGAAGGTTGCAGGCATCAATAGGTGCGGCAGTCATCGGAGGCTCTGAGGCGACGGCTTCCACTTCCAGCGTGGATGTAGGTTCGAGAGAAGAAACAGGCTCGGTCGCAGGCACTGAAGCGTCTACACTTCCACAGGCGAGCATGAGAACAAGCATTAAGGCTAGGCCGACAAATCCGTGTTTCATAAGGTCTCCTAAAATAAAAAAAAGCCCGACCCATTAAGACCGGACTTTTGCGGGGAGGGAGGGATTCGAACCCTCGGTGGACCGAAGCCCACAACGGTTTTCGAGACCGTCCCATTCAACCACTCTGGCACCTCCCCAATGCTTGAAGCGGGCGAAATTATACCCGAAAATTCTAACTGTACATCCCTTATCTCGTGTGGCGTGCGGTCAGGTGTTGTAAAAATCGCACGCCAGCAAGAATCTGTTCAACCCGCTGCTGCGTCAGTGACCCAATGTATTCACCCAACTGAGTCTTGTCCACGGTAAGCAACCGCGAAACCATCACAATACTTTGTTTGGGCAAATTGGCTTCACCGACTTCAAGCAGAATATTTCCGGGAAGGTGCGCCCGCTTGCGATTGGTCGTCATAGCACAAACCGTCACGGTGTGGACGTTCTCCTGAATCACCACATGCGGATGGGCATACCCCGGTTCAGACCCGTCTGGTGCATGCAATGCCACCCAGTAAATATCACCCTGGCTGACAGACATTCGCTTACCATCCTTATCCGGCCAGATATCGTTCAAGGATGGCGATCTCGGCCTTTTCCATTTCGGCATGTCCGTGTTGTCCACCGGTAACCAAAAGGTCCAGTGACTCGCGGCGGCGCTGAACTTCGTTCAAGATGATCGCTTGTACAGCCTGTTCATCGAGCATCTGATGACGGTCGGGCAAAATATCCGCGCCATTTGAAAGCTCAAAAGCTTGTTTCCCCATCATCTCCTGGGTCTGTTCGAAAGCAGCCAACAGCATGCGGATGACATTGACACGCGTCTGGTCCTGGGTGCGTAATGCCTCCCGCAGATCGTGCTGGAAGCGTTGTTTAAGGTTCACTTCAAATTTCTCCTGATGAATATTACTGCCGCATCCGTTGTTGTTCGGTGGCGTTTTCTTCCAATTGTTTTCTGACCCAGCGCATCAGATTGATGGCTTTATGTTCGGGCATGAAATATGCTCCGGTCGTATCCGAAAACGGGACCGCGAAACGGAAACCGTCGATCTCATACCAGAGTGCGCCATCTGTGCAATAAACGAATTTCGCCACTTTATTTACGATTAAATCCTTGAGGTTCATCTTTGACCTTCCTTCTAAAAATTTTTCGATCCCTTCCGCAGCTTGCGGACCCAGTCCAACTCGGCTTGATAATAGGATGACCAATTTTCCAGAATCGCATTCCAGAGGAATTTTTCACGCGGCGTTCTAGCTGCTGGAATGTGGATGTAGGCATCTCGTGATACTCCAGATGGCGACACATTACTTTGTTGTCGCTGAAAACTCAACATGGATAGTTGAATCTGAAGCTCATTCTCATATCGCTTCAATAGATCATCAAGCTCATCTGTGGATAAGGCATCTGCCCAGGCAAGCTGGATCAGGAATGAGTTCTTGACCTGTGGAACTTCCGGGTTGGTAAACACCCAACGTCGAAGTTCCTCTTCTCCTGTTGGGGTGATGCGATAGATCTTGCGCGTCGGGCTGGATTCTTGAATCTGAGTCTCGCGGCTCACCCATCCCTGTTCATGAAGCTTGACTAGGGTCTTATAGATTTGGTTGTTGTTCCCAGACCAGGCAAGCGCCACCGACCCCGCAAACATCTTCTTGATGTCGTAACCAGATAGCGGATTCAAACTCAACAGTCCAAGGATCGCATGTTCAATTGACATGGGATTTCTTCCTTTGTTTTATCAACGGCATATGTTAATAGTAACATATGTTATCAGGACCATCAAGAGATTTGACAATAAACTTTTCTCTTGAATCATAGTCTCAAGGTGTTATACTAGTTATACTTATATAACTAGTATAACTACCCCACTTGGAGCAGAAAATGACCATTCCTGAAGGAAAGTTTGCCAGTACAGTTCGTGTCGGTGAAAAGGGGCAGATTGTCATCCCCAAAGCCGCGCGGGAAATGTTTGGAATTAAGCCGGGAGATACACTTTTACTTCTCGCAGATGTCAATCGAGGCATCGCCATTGTCAAGCGCGAATTATTTGAGGAGTTTACTGACAGCATCCTCCAAACAGGGGAATCCCCCAGCGAGGCTGAAGACTAACCTCATTGTTTGTCTTATGCACGAAAGGAAAAAATGAGAAAGGCGATTCGTATGTTTTTTGGAATTCTGGGCGGACTATTGGCGCTTGTTGCGCTCATCGTTGGCGGATATATCGTCAATAATATGAATTACTTCGACTGGGAAATGGCTGCTGTCAGGCGTGCCGGGTTTGTCGAAAAACAAGCCACGATCAATGGCAGCCAACTGAACTATGCCGAAGGTCCGGATAATGGTCCCCCACTTGTGCTGCTTCATGGGCAGGCTGTCGATTGGAAAAATTACGCGAAAGTTTTGCCAAGCCTCGCCAAACACTATCATGTCTTCGCTGTGGATTATTACGGGCATGGCAGCTCTGCCCGCGTACCTGAAAAATATTCTGCGGTAGCCATTGGCACGGATCTAGCCCTTTTCATCAAGGACGTGATCGGGGAACCAGCCGTGGTTTCAGGTCACTCTTCCGGCGGGCTGATCGCAGCATGGTTGGCTGCCAACGCATCAGACTACGTTTTGGGTGTTGTCCTCGAAGACCCGCCATTCTTTACTTCGATTCTGCCGCGAGCAGAAAAATCCTGGAACTATGTCGATCTCGCTACTTCGGCACACAACTTCCTGGAAAGCGGCGAAACGGACTTTGTCTCCTACAATACTGTGCATGGAAAATTCTTCACCCTCTTCAAAGAAATACAACCGCGTCTAACCAGGGATGTTTTGGACTATCGCAGCAAGCACCCCGGTGAGCCAGTCAAGATCTATTACATGCCGCCAGTGATGAACGAACTGTTCCGCGGATTCAACAGCTACGATCCGCGCTTCGGCGATAGCTTTTATACTGGTTCCTGGAACGACGGCTTTGACCACGCTGAGGCCTTGTCCAACATCAGCGTCCCTGCCGTTTTGATCCACACCAATTGGAGCTATGATGCTGACGGCATCCTAATGGCAGCGATGGACAATCAAGACGCGGAACAAGCTCGCTCCTTGATTAAGGATGTCCAATTCTATAAAGCAGATTCAGGTCATGGATTCCATTTCGAGAAGCCACGTGAATTCATTCAACTCTTGTTCGATTTCAAAGAACGCCTCACAAAGTAGATAATAAAAAGCGGACTTGGAAAAATTTCCAAGTCCGCTTTGCTTATAGATTTACACTTTCATGCAAGCCCGGGTAATGTACCTGACTCAGCTTTTGCTCTCTCAAAAGATCTTTCAATGTCCTGGCTTGTCTTTCTTCGCCATGTACCAAAAAGATCTGCTTGACGCTGTCCTTCACGCCCATCGCGTATTTCACCAGCAAATCCTGCCCGGCATGACCGGAAAGCCCGCCGATGGTTGATACCTCGCATTTGCGTTTGTAGGTCTCACCATAGATACGTACTTCAGGTTCGCGGTCTGCCAGCCTACGCCCCAGCGTATCCGGCGCCTGCCATGAGACGATACAAATGGTGTTTTTCGGATTCTCGATATTATTCTTGATGTGATGCAGAATGCGACCGTTTTCCGCCATACCCGACGCAGAGATGATGATCATCGGGTCAGTACGTTCGTTCAACGCTTTTGATTCATCCACCGAGCGGATATAAGTCAGCATCTTGAAATCCAAGGCGGGATGACGTGCTTCTTCCACGAACTTGCGCGTCTCCGCATCAAAACATTCCAGGTGACGCTTGAAAACATCCGTCGCATTCACCGCCAGCGGGCTATCCACATACACAGGCACACGCGGCACGCCATTCTCAAACATCATCTGATTCAGATCATAGACCAATTCTTGAGTACGTCCCACGGCAAATGCGGGCACGATCACTTTTCCGCCACGCTCAATGGTCCGTTTGACAACAGCACGAAATTCGGTGAATGCCTGTTCCGGGTCATTGTGGCGCTTATCACCATACGTAGACTCCATGATCATATAATCTGCATGAGTTGGCAGGACCGGGTCACGCAACAGCGGAAGTTTATACCGTCCAATATCGCCGGAAAACCATAAATGGGTCTTTCGTCCTTTTTCTTCTATCTCCAGAGAAACGCTGGCGGAACCAAGGATATGTCCGGCTTCGTGGAAGCGCGCGATCACACCAGGAATGGGCTCAAATGCTTGTTCATAATTCATCCCGGCAAACATCGAGGCAACCTGTTCGGCATCCTCTTTTGTATAAAGCGGCTCGATGGGCTCTTCGCCACGCTGCGCCCGTTTCTTGTTGACAAACTCTGCATCCGATTCCTGAATGTGACCGGAATCCGCCAGCATCAAACTTGACAGGTCAGCCGTAGCGTGTGTGGCAAAGATATTTCCTTCATATCCTTGTTTGACGAGATTGGGCAAATTCCCGGCATGGTCGATGTGCGCATGCGAAAGAATGACCGCATCAACATCCTGCGGGTTATAGTAAAAGTTCAAATTGCGTTCATACGTATCCGCACGGCGGCCTTGATACAAACCACAATCCAACAGCAACTTCTTCCCATTGATCTCCAGCAAATGCTGACTCCCCGTCACCGTATGTGCCGCACCGTGAAAACTAATTCGCATGTTTTACTCCTAAAGCCTTTAATATCTGTGGCCCAAATTTCTCGACACGAGAGGGAGAATCCTTCATCAAATACACCAGATCATTCAAGTTCTTCGGTGGGTTCTCCGAAAGTATCATCAGATAGGGTTTGGGCAGGATGAC
This sequence comes from Anaerolineales bacterium, assembly GCA_023382575.1. Lineage (GTDB taxonomy): Bacteria > Chloroflexota > Anaerolineae > Anaerolineales > Villigracilaceae > Villigracilis. The sequence continues at coordinate 14,395 of JAHDWC010000012.1, read as the reverse complement.
ATCCGACTCGACCTGCATCTCAGACCCGACATTTTTTCGCCACGCCTTGAGCTTTTCCAGCCGCTTGAGGACCGCATCATTCTTACGTTCAGCCTGTTTCCGCTCCACAAGTGGAGCCTCCTCCCCATAGCGGACAGCACCCAAGATCATGTCGCCCCACAAGCGGATCTGCTTCTCGCTCAGTCCCGCACCTGACAGGTCTACTTTCTTCTCCGGCGGATTTTTCGCCAGCGCAACAAAGACATCGTCCATCACCACCTTATACGGCGGACGGTTGAGGCGCTCCGCTTCTTTGTCACGCCATTTGCAGAGTTGTGCCACAATGGTCAATTCGCGCAGCGACAAATCCTTCCGCCCAGCGAAACGTTCCCACGAATCGCCATTCGACCGTGATCGATGTTCATCCAAGACACAGGCTCGTCGAAAGTCTTCCAGCGCAAAATCGAGGCGCTCCTTTTCGCGCAATTCCTGTTCGAGCACATCGCGCAAGTCAAAGAGATAGTGCGTATCCAACCTCGCATAATGGATCTGGTCCTTCGGCAATGGACGGGCGGCCCAATCCGCCTTTTGATGGCGCTTGTCCATTTTGATACCAAATTTGTCGCCGAGCAATTTGTCCAAACCGACGGCGGGATACCCCAACACGCGCGCGGCTTGCATGGTATCGAACAGACTGGCAAACGAGAAGCCAAAGTCACGCCGCAGACAGATCAGGTCATATTCGGCGGCGTGAAAAACCTTTTCGATAGTTGGGTTGGAAAAAAGAGGGGCAAGAATGGAAAGGTCTTTCAGAACCAGCGGATCAACCAGATAATCGGCTTTGCTGGTGGAGAACTGCAACAAACAAACCTGTTCACGAAAAGCATGCAGGCTATTTGACTCGGTATCCACTGCCACACGGGGCTGGGAGGCAATGTCGTCTGCCATGCGTTTTAATAATTCGGTTGTATTGACCCAAACGGGCGGTGTTAGAACTTCGGACATATTGGCTGATTATAAACCCGATGAATACACAGGGAACATTACTTCTTTCCCATGTTATTTCAAATGCAGAGACGCCAGCAAACGGTCGTAGCCGCGCTGGAGGAAATAACCGATCCCCAGCGCCACGATCGAGCCGGGAATGAGGTTGAAGAAAACTTTCGCGATTCCACCTTCCTCCAAGCCAACCGCAACATTGAGAAGATACCAAATCGGACGGTGATAAAGATATGTAAAGAAAGAAGCTGTGGAGAGGATCGCCCAAAATTTCCAACCTCCCAGCGGCAGCCGAAAGAAAGACAATAACATCCATACCCAACCGAGGATGAACAGAAGAGCAGTCAAGATATAGAGGGGATGGGTAATTTCATAGTCACCGGCGGAGACCACCCAGAATGGAAGGATGGCAATCGCGGCAACAACGACAGTGAAAAATAGCTTCACATCCATCAAACGTTTGCGGATGGATTCGAAGCGAAAGAAAAATATCCCTGCCAGAAAGACAAAATAATATTGGAAGAAGCGCGGCTCGAACAAACCGAAGATCAGGTTCGTCAGATACGTCACACCAAAGACAACGACAGATGCAATAAATAATCCCAGATTGGATTTGACCGTAAAAAGCAAAATGCCGAACAGAATGTAATATCCCACCAACACGCTGATATACCACAAGGTCAGCACGCGTTTGACAAACGTCGGAGAAAGAAGCCATTGCATGTTCGCCACATAGACGGCCGTATCAAATCGTTTCAGAGTATAGCCAAGCACAAAAATGAATAACGCCAACGCCAGCCAATACGGCGGAAAGATGCGAATGAATTTCGACTTCATGAAAGCGAGAATATTTCCACGCTGACGTGACAACTCCGCGAAGAAACCCGCCAAAAAGAAAAATGAACCCAGCAGCAGCGAAGCCACCACGCCAGACAAAGGTCCAACATCAAAGCCGAAGACGCTCGCATCGAAGACCTCGCTATGAAGCGCTAACAGCAACAGGATGGAGAGTCCGCGCAGCGCCTCGAACTCTTGCATGCGATTCGGTTTTTCGCTCATAGGGTTTTCTCCATCACCATCGCATCCTCCCCATCGCTGTAATAGGCTTTCCATACATCAATGGTCTGATAGCCTTCGCGTTGATACAAAGCAATCGCTCCGTGATTGGACAATCGAACTGTCAGCCGAGAACGAGGCGTGCCCAACTTGCTTTCACATTCATGCAAGAGTGCCGTCCCGATTCCACGCCGCTGAAAGTTTTGATCCACTGCGATGGTGGCGATCCAGCCCCATCCGTCGCGCGGACGCGGGTCGCCTGCCACAAACCCGATCATTTTGCCATCTTCCACGGCTTTGAGTCGGACCACATCTGGAAAGGTCAATACCGCAATCAGGTCGAAGAGCGGCCAGGCATCGCGGTCGAAACTTTCTTTTTCAAGTTTGCGAAGCGCGTTGAGGTCAAGGATGGAAGCGGGGATAATTTCCATAAAAAATAAGGTCTCTCGTGTGAGAGACCTTATTTTATTACAAATTGTTCTTACTTCTTGCCGTCTTTGCCGAGGAAGTTATCCAACATGCTGGTAAATTCCATTGGGAAGATGTACTTGGTAGACGGGCTCATGCCAAGTGATTTGAGCGTTTCGAAGTATTGCAGGGTCATGGTCTTCTGGTCCACGCCCTTGGCGGAATTGAAGATCGCATCGAGAGCCTTCGCAAAACCTTGCGCTTTCAGCTCCTGCGCCTGTTGCTGACCTTCAGCTTCGAGGATCGCAGCTTGCTTCTGACCTTCTGCCCGCAGAATGGCAGCTTGCTTTTCACCTTCTGCCACGTTGACGGCCGCTTCACGCGTACCCGTGGACTCGGTCACCACTGCACGGCGGATGCGTTCAGCCGACATCTGGCGGTTCATCGCATCCTGCACGTCACGCGGCGGGACGATCTCACGAATTTCCACGTTGGTCACTTTCACACCCCAGCGCTCGGTCACTTCGTCGAGACGGGTGCGAAGCATGTTATTGATCTGCTCACGCTGTGAAAGCACATCATCGAGCGGAATCCCACCGATGACCGCGCGCAAAGTCGTCGCCGCAATACCCGCCGCCGCCGTTTCAAAATTACCGACCTGCAACACAGACTGGGTCGGTTCCATGACCTTGAAGTACCACAAAAAGTCGATGGAGATCGGCGCATTATCCTTGGTGATGGACGTCTGCTGTGGAACCTCGCGCACTTGTTCACGTAAGTCCACTTTCACACCGCGATCTACCACAGGGATCAAAAAGACGATACCAGGTCCCTTGGCGCCAATACTGCGCCCAAGCCGGAAGACCACAATACGTTGATACTCGGGCACAATCCGAATGGAATTGGCAACAAACACAAAACCAACTACAGCAATCGCACCCACAATACAAGCAAGACTACCACCTAAAAGACCATCCATACGATTCTCCTTTCAAGATTAGCTGTCAGATTTTTCTTTCTCTACAACGAGGATGAACCCCTCGCGTCGAACGACCCGGATGCGGCTTCCAGACGGAACCATATCATCACTGCGAGCAGTCCACATCTCACCGCCGACGTACACACTACCGTCATCTTTGATGGCAGTCCGCGCCTCGCCGCGCTGTCCCACCAAAGCATCGAGGTCATGCGTCGGGCGGATGGCTGCCGCCTGCACAGACTTGCGGACGACCACCCACAAAAAGACCGCCAGCGAACCAGAAGCCAGCAACGCCACCAGCGGATTGATCGCCGGTCTCCAACCATTCACAGCAAACAGGAAGATGGAACCGACCAGCAACAACAGGATGGAAATCCCCAAATACAGTTCCCGCTTCGGTTTTTGTGTGGCGTATACAAAGGGGACTAAACTAATGAGCATCAATAACAACGCCCACCAGTTAAAAGACAGGTTATAGACCGCGTATCCTGCCAGTACAAGACAGAAGAAGGCCCCCACCTCAAACAGCCCCGTCCCCGGCGTGACAATTGCCATCAAGCCCAGCAGGATTCCACCTAACAAGATCAAATAAGCAATGTTCGGGTCAAGCAGGAAGTCCATAGTTCCTCCATTTGATTATACAACACCATATTCATCTTTAACTACGACAAAGCCACCTTAATGTTGCAAAGCCTTTTTCCTCTGTCGGCTGTATAATGGACAGGATAATTTTCAACCATAGGTGCTTCAGTGAACTTCAATAAAATTTGTGTCATCGGTCTGGGGTATATCGGACTCCCCACCGCCTCTACATTTGCCGCCCATGGCGTTAACGTCCTTGGCGTAGACGTCAATCCCGCCATCATCGACACCCTCAACCGTGGCGAGATCCACATCCATGAACCGGGTCTGCGCGACGCGGTTTCGAAAGCCATCCAATCGGGAAACTTCAAAGCCGCACTCAAACCCGAAGAAGCCGACGCTTTCATCATCGCTGTGCCCACGCCTTTTCATGAAAACAAACTGGGCGAATACGAAGGCAAAACGTACAAACTGGCTGATATGAGCGCAGTCATCGCCGCGACAGAATCCATCCTGCCAGTTCTAAAGAAGGGAAATCTCGTTGTCCTCGAATCGACCTCACCGCCTCGCACGACCATCGAGTTGGTTGCCCCCATTTTGGAACGTTCCGGGCTGAAAGCCGGCACAGACTTCTATCTGTGCTATTCGCCGGAACGCGTCCTGCCTGGTCAGATCATGCGCGAGCTGATCGAGAACGCACGCGTCATCGGCGGCGTGACTCCCGAATCCGCACAAGCTGGCGCGGACATGTACGCCATCTTCGTCAAGGGACAGATCATCCAAACCGACGCCAGCACTGCCGAGATGGTCAAACTGATGGAAAATACATATCGCGATGTCAACATCGCCATCGCCAACGAATTCTCACGCCTCGCCGACAAATTTGGCGTGGACGTGTGGGAAGCCATCTCGATTGCCAACCTGCATCCGCGCGTGAAGATTCTCAGCCCGGGTCCCGGCGTGGGCGGTCACTGCATCAGCGTGGACCCGTGGTTCTTCGTTGAGACCGCACCTGAGATCACACCGCTCATCTACAACTCCCGTCAGGTCAACGACTCACAGCCCCACTTCGTATTAGACATGGTTCAGAAAGCACTTGGTTCATTGCAAGGGAAAAAGATCGTTGCATTGGGGCTCGCCTACAAACCAGATGTAGATGACCTGCGCGAGAGTCCCGCAGTTGAAGTGATACATCTGTTGCAGAAACACGGCGCGCAAGTTCAGGCATGGGAACCGTTCAAACCGAATGCCAAACTTCCGGGCATCGTCATCTCTACCTCTTTGAAAGATGCGCTCGTTGACGCAGATGCCATACTGTTACTGGTCAGACACACAGAGTTTCTCGAACTCGATCCTGCCCAAGTCTCTCAATGGACGAAAGCCCGAATCGCCATCGACACTATCAATGGTTGGAACACATCTGCATGGCAAAATGCGGGCTTTCAACTGGTGAGATTAGGCGTGGGCAAATAACTGCATGAAGATCCTCTCCGTTTTTGGCACAAGACCTGAAGCCGTCAAAATGGCTCCAGTGGTGAAGCGACTCGCGGAAACATCCGGCATTGAGGCGCGCGTATGTGTGACAGCGCAACATCGTCAGATGCTCGATCAGGTATTGGACTTGTTCAACATCCAGCCGCATTATGATTTGAACTTGATGCGCGACAACCAATCGCTGGCAGAATTGAGCGCCTCCATCTTCACTCATCTTGATCCTGTGCTGACAGATTTCCAACCCGACTGGGTGATGGCGCAAGGCGACACAACTACCGTCGCCATCACCGCTCTGCTGACATATTTCCGCCGCATCAAGTTTGGTCATGTAGAAGCCGGTTTGCGGACGCACGACAAGTGGGCGCCATTTCCAGAAGAAATCAACCGTCGTGTGGCAGGTGTAACAGCGGATTTACACTTCGCCCCCACCCAATGGTCCAAGCAGAATCTTCTGCGCGAAGGTGTGGACGAAGCCATCATCAAAGTGACCGGCAACACAGTCATCGATGCACTGCAATTTGTAGCGAAACAACCGGAGCCAGAAGAAATTTCCGCGCTGGCAACATCCGAACTGAAAACGAAAAAACTCATTCTGGTCACGGCGCATCGCCGTGAAAATTTTGGCAAGCCAATGGAAGAGATTTGCCAGGCGTTGATTGAACTTGCCAGCCTCGGCAATGTCGAGATTATCTATCCGGTTCATCTAAACCCAAATGTACAGGAACCCGTCAACCGTCTGTTAAGAGGCGTGGACCATATCACCCTTTTGCCGCCGCTGGATTATCTTCCGCTCGTGCATTTGATGAAACGCGCCACACTCATCCTGACCGATTCAGGTGGAATTCAGGAAGAAGCGCCAGCATTTGGCATTCCAACCCTTGTGCTGCGTGATGTGACCGAACGACCGGAAGGCGTGGAAGCGGGTACGCTCAAACTTGTGGGAACTGAGACCCGCCGCATCGTCACGGAGGCGAAGCGGTTACTGTCTGACGCTGCTGCCTATGCGACCATGTCACAGGCGACGAACCCGTACGGGGATGGTCACGCGGCAGAAAAAATCGTCCAAGCGTTACTGGAAAGTTAAGTCATGCATTTGTTGCGTTTCAATCTGCCTACGACCTTACATATTCGCAAGAAGATAACCGTTTGTAATGTCGAAATAGGAATTTTGGGGGATTTCTGAGTATAATGAAACAGGCGGAATTTATGAGAAAACCGTTTGCGCTTCTTCTTTCTTTTGTATTGCTCATCTCAAGTTGGGGACTTGTGCATGCGCAATCTCAAGATTCTCAATATTTTAGCGAAACGGGACATAATGTAACCGGTGAATTTCTCAAGTTTTATAATAGCAACCTCAATGCCACGTTTTTGTATGGCTACCCGATCACGGAACAGTTCACCAGCAAAGACGGGAAAACTGTTCAATATTTTCAGCGCGCGCGCTTTGAGTATCGCGCCGACCTGCCCGAAGGGCAACGGGTACAACTGACCCCATTGGGGCGGGAAACCTACATCAGCGCAGGGACGCTGAGCGTGAGCAACTCATTCGCCTGCCGCACCTATCCAGAGACGGGTTTCCCCGTCTGTTTTGCATTTTTAGAGTTCTTCGATAAGTACGGTGGCGTGACGCAGTTTGGTTACCCGATCTCAGGTTTTGAATATCACGAAAACAAACTGGTGCAATACTTTGAAAACACCCGTCTCGAATGGCAACCCTGGATGCCGGAGGGTCAGCGTGTGGTAGTCTCTGACCTTGGGCGTGTTTACTTCGACAAACTCGTCGAAGAACCAGCCTTGCTCAACCCCACCAGTCCCATTGGCAATGCGCCGCGCGTGATTACGGCGCTGCAAGTCCGCGCTTTTGCGTGGAAGGCAGTCACGCTCGCGACGGATAATCAAGTCTTCTTCGTCATTTTGCAAGACCAAAACATGCTGCCCGTTCCCGATGCAAACTGCACGGCTGTAGTTAACTGGCCAAGCGGCACGAAAGACTCCACCGCCATCCGCACGAACACCAACGGAGTGGGCATCATCTCACTTTCATTCTCCAACCAACCTTACGGAAGCCTGATCTCCACCGACATCGTGTGCACATACGGCAACCTAAGCGCAACCACAACGACATCCTTCAGAATTTGGTACTAAGCAAAAACCTCCCAATATCGGGAGGTTTTTTATAACAATTCCCTCAACCCAAACACGGGACCTTCCCTACAAATCATCTTCCATTCATGATGCAAGATCAACGCGCAGACTCCGCAATCGGCGAGTGCGCCGCATGGCATGGGTGCGCGGACAAGAACCTGCGCCTCGCACTTCGCCGTAACCTGTGGATTCGCCTCAAGCCTTCCCTCTAACTGAGAGAGATTCTCCCTATCGATGTCCAACGCAGAATAGTCCGCCCATTGCAGAACATCCATCAACGCGCGCAGCGGCTGGACTTCCACAATTTCGGGAAGATCTGTCGCGGGCGAATCGCTGACTAGGACGATCTCGGCGCTTTGCTTCAATGCCAGCGGAATTAAACCAAGCAAGCGGCTGGGAGAATCATCAAAAGCGACCAAGGCAAGTTTACGCACAGAAGTTGGGAGGACGAATCCATGCCCGATGGGTCCACGCAAATGGAGCAGGTCACCGGGGCGCCAGTAAGTTGGTACTATGGGCGCGGAGCGGAATCCATGTGAGGCGGGAAGGCTGGAGAAAAGTGGTATCGCTAGCGGGGAGTCTGAAGCGGCGGCGTGGGCGAGCAGGTATTGTCCGGGCGCGGGGATCAGTTCGGGCGGGCAAGTGATCCGGGCGGAGCCATCCAAAAAAATTTCTTCGATGCTGCCAGTGGCGGTCTTCATTTGAAAAATATTAACATGCTTCGGGGCGCAATGCAAGCCGATTATAATTTTTGGCATTGAAACTGGAGGAACCATGAATATTTCGAGTCTGTTACAGGGGATTGCGTCGTTTGCGTGGATCGGTTTTATCGGTATTCTGATCGCCATTTCGGTGCGCGCCAGTCGCCGACAACCGGTCGGTGGGTTGAGCACCGCCGCGATTGTGCTGATTGTGGCTGCCATCGTGTTGACGTCGGTGGGAGCGGGAATCGTCTTTGTGGAGCCGGATGAACTGGCGGTCGTGGTGACGGTCTTGGGTCAGGGCGGTATTCGTCCCGATCCGCTTGAATCGGGTTTACATTGGATCATTCCATTTGCTGAACGTGTGGAACGATTTCCAAAGTTGAATCAAACCTATACCTTGTCTTCCGCCATAGACGAGGGCATTCAAGAGGGTGATGATTCCATTCAAGTACGCACCAAAGATGGTCAGCAGGTGTACATCGACGCTTCGGTGATCTACGCCGTGGATCCGCTCAAGGTGGTGAATTTGTACAGCACCTGGCGCTTCAACTATGAAGATGGCTTGGTCCGGCCGCAGGCGCGCGGCGTGATTCGCGATGTGGCATCGCAGTATGGGGTCGAGGAAATTGTCAGCACCAAACGCGCGGAGATGGAACAACTCATCAGCGATCAATTGGCGCAGGTTTTCACAGAAAATAACCTTGTCATGCGCGACTTTGTTCTGCGCAACATCCGCTTCAGTGACGAGTACGCAGCAGCCGTGGAACAGAAACAGATCGCTGAACAACAGGCGCAGCAAGCGGCCTTCGTTGTCGAACAAAAGCGACAGGAAGCCGAGCAGGCCCGTCAAGTGGCACAAGGACAGGCGGATGCCGCCGTGATCGCAGCGCAAGGCGCGGCTGAGGCACGTTTGATCGAGGCTCAGGCGGAGGCAGAAGCGAACACCCTTTTGGCACAGTCGCTCACCCCTGCGTTGATCCAATATCAATACATTTTGAGTCTCGCTCCGGGCGTTGAAACGATTTTCATCCCCAGCGACCAGCAATTCATCTTGCCATTGCCCAACACAGAACCATCCGTTCCGTAATCTGTTATCATGAGGTGACCGTCGCTGACGGTCACCTCTTTTTGGAAGTGAATCAATGCCCATTCCACAAACCGGACGCGAAATTCGCCTGACCACTCTTTCCGCCTGCGCGGGTTGAGCGTCCAAACTAAGCGCTGATGCGCTGACGCAGGTTCTGCGTCCTGTCAAAGATATCTTCGATCCCGCTTCATACCCGGACCTGTTAGTGGGTCTATCGTCCCCGGATGATGCGGCCATTTGGCGTTTAAGTGACGAGCAAGCCATCGTCGTCACCACAGATTTTTTCACGCCAGTGGTGGATACTCCCTATGAATATGGTTCGATCGCGGCCGCGAACAGCCTTTCGGACGTATACGCGATGGGCGGACGTCCCTTCCTCGCGTTGAACATAGCCGCACTGCCCGACCACCTCCCGGCTGAAATCTCCAGCGAGATTTTGCGCGGCGGAGCAGAGAAGGCGCGCGAGGCGGGCGTGGTCGTCGCGGGCGGTCATACCGTCAAAGATAAAGAACCAAAGTTCGGTTTGGTGGTGCTGGGGTTTGTCCATCCGCAAAAGATCATCAGCAAAAGCGGACTCAAACCCGGTGATCTGTTGGTATTGACCAAACCGTTGGGCGGCGGTGTGACAACAACTGCACTCAAGCAGGAAAAGGTAGACGAAGTACACGTCGCAGAAGCCATCGAATGGATGTCACGCCTCAATCGGGACGCGGGTCAACTGGCGGTGGAATTCGATGCGCGTGGCGGGACGGATATCACCGGCTTTGGGTTTCTCGGTCACGCCGCAGAGATGGCAGAAGCGTCTGGTGTATCCTTACACGTTGAGTATTCGAAAATTCCGCTGTTGAGCGGCGCACGCGGATATGCCGAACGCGGCATTTTCCCCGGCGGCGCATTCGACAACAAAGCTTTTTGCGAAGCGATGGTCACTTTCGATGAAGCAATCGACGAACCCGCACAAATGCTCCTGTTCGATCCACAGACCAGTGGCGGTTTACTGTTCGGCTTGAAGCGCGAAAAGCTGGATGTGTTCATGAAGCGCGCAGAGGAACTGAATCAGCCTGTTTGGGTGGTAGGCGAAGTTCGCACCGGCAAAGGGATCGAGGTCAAGCCATAATGTTTCGGATCGGGGTCTTCGAGCTGGCGCTGACGTGTGGTCTGTTAATTCTATTGGTCATCGTCCCGACGATCGTTGTCATGTTCGCACGGCGGACGGATAAACGTCTGGATAAAATCGAAAAGAAGCTGGATAAAAAGAAATGATCTGAAAGTTGTCAATTGGCTTGTCCATCAGGTACAATAGGAATGTAATTTTGCAAGAACATCATGTCTGAAATCCCCATAGAACCGGACTCTAGTTTTCCCCCTGTCGTTTCCAACAAACTGACATGTTTCTTAGCCTGCCACCCAGCGGGATATTTTGTTTTCAGTTAAAGCGACTACAAACCAAATTCATAGGAACCAATGAGTATTACAAGTGAAATATTGACCATTCTTGCGCTGATCGTTGTCAATGGTATTCTGGCGATGTCAGAAGCTGCCATGCTGGCAACGCGCAAGGCAAAACTACAACAACTGGCAAATGAGGGCGATAAGGCTGCGCATGCGGCACTGGAGATATTAAAGAACCCAAACGTTTTTCTTTCCACGATCCAGATCGTCATCACCTTGATTGGCGTGTTCGCAGGCGCCGTCGGCGGTGCAACCATTGCCGATGCGTTGAGTCAGCAACTGGTCAAGATCGAAGCGATTGCCGAATTTGCCGAATCCATTTCCTTCGGTCTGGTCGTTGTCACCATTACCATCCTCACCATCTGGCTGGGAGAGTTGGTCCCCAAGCGCCTCGGCTTGCACAGCCCGGAACGCATCACCAAATTGGTGGCGGGACCGATGGCGATCCTTTCGACGTTGTTTTCGCCGCTCATCAAGTTGATGAGTTTGGGAACGGAATTTATTCTGGCGCTTTTTGGCGTCAAACCCTCCACCGAGCCGCCCATCACAGAAGAAGAATTACAAGTGCTGATCGACCAAGGTACACAAGCTGGCGTCTTTGAAGAATCCGAGCAGGATATGGTCGAAGGCGTGTTCAGCCTCGGAGACCGACGCGTTTATTCTTTGATGACCCCGCGCACAGAGATCGTCTGGCTGGATGTAAACGATTCGACCGAAGAAATTCTGGGGAAGATCGCCAACAGTCCGTATTCGCGCTTCCCGGTCCGGCAGGATTCGCTCGAGACCATCATCGGCATAGTCAAATCGCGTGACTTGCTGGTAACCAGCCTATCCAATAAGGATATTAATCTCAAGGATTTGGCCAAACCTTCCTACTTCATTCCTGAGACGATGCTCGCCTCACGCGCGCTGGAAGTTCTCAAAAAGAACAACACAGAGATGCTGCTGGTAGTGGATGAATTTGGCGGACTACAAGGTTTGCTGACCATCAACGACATCCTCGAAGAGATCGTCGGACAAATGGATGAATCCGAGCCGCAAGCCACACAGCGCCAGGACGGTTCCTGGTTGTTGGATGGCATGCTCGAAGTGGACGAATTCAAGGAGATCTTCGACTTGAATGACCTCCCCCATGAAGACGAATACGAAACCCTGAGCGGATTCATCATGACTTCGCTCGGACGCTTGCCACAAACTGCCGACCATTTCGAATGGCACAACCTGCGCTTCGAGGTCATCGACATGGACGGGCGGCGCGTGGACAAGGTTTTGGTCACCACCAAGCAAAAACCTGTCACCGAACAGGCGTGATTCCTTAATTTTTTCAAATCATGCCCTTAAATTCGGTCACCCTTTAGATGGTATAATTTTTTCCCGTATGGCACCTGAACCTACTTCCAATAAAACGAAGATCTGTCCCACCTGTGGCACGCGTCTCAGCGAGAATGCTGTGCGTTGTCTCGTGTGTGGCACTGAATTTACCGCACAGCCAGCACCCAAGGCTATCAAAAAGACTGAGAAATCAGTGCAAGCCAGCCGCATGCCGGAGGTCAAACTCAGCCTGCCAGCGGCGATTGGTATCCTCGTGGTGGTGGTCATCGCAGTTGCTGCGATTGTCTTCTTCACGGTCCGCGCCAGCGCACCGGAAGGAACCTTCGAAACACAAGATACCCCCACCCCAACCGAAACCCCAACGGCGTCGCCTTCTCCTACAATGACGATACCGCCTACCGATATCCCCACTGCAACGCTGCAACCTCCCTTCGACTATGAAGTTAAAGCTTCAGATGGCTCATGTTCTCAAATTGCATATACCTTTAACGTCTCAGTGCAAAGCATCATTGTGCTGAATAATCTGGCGTCAAGCTGTCCAATCTCGGTGGGACAGGTCCTGAAAATTCCATATCCCACCCCTACTATCCCGCCGCCAGCGACTAATACGCCACAGCCTGATATTGCCACCAAGGAAGCCTGTGAGACCGTGGTTATCACTGTTCAAGATGGCGATACTCTCTCCAGTATTGCAGCAAACTACGCCGTCTCATCAGAGGATATCAAGGAATATAACGGGCTAACCACCGATAACGTCTTCCTCGGCTCCACATTGGTAATTCCATTGTGTCGACGGGCGGCAAACCCGAATGACCCCACACCCACAGCGACAATTCCGCCGCCCTACCCCGCCCCGAACCTGCTCCTGCCTGCGGACGGCGCTGCCTTCACTCTGGCAAATGACGTCGTGACCTTGCAGTGGGCGTCCGTCGGTGTGCTGCGCGATGGCGAAGCATATCAAGTCATCGTGGAAGATGTCACTGCCAGCCAGACCAACCGCATCACCGATTACGTCACCGACACGAAATACATCGTGCCGACCACCTTCCGCCCGCGCGATAATGTTGCGCATGTCATGCGTTGGTGGGTCGTCCCAGTCCGTCAGGCGGGCGTGGACGATCAGGGGCAGCCGGTCTGGGTCACCTCTGGCGCCATCAGCGACAAACGCGTCTTCACCTGGGTTGGAGTCGCCGTCCAAGGCACACCCAACCCATAGTCTGGTTTGAAGCGAAAGATTTTCACATCACTCCCTGTCCATAAGTTGACAGGGAGTTTTTCCAAATCCAACTCGGAGGATCGTATGGTGAACACGCTTGGAAAGATCGTTGGCATTCTATTGGTGCTGGTAGGAATCATCTGGATACTACAGGGAGTTAACATCCTGCCGGGCAGCTTCATGACCGGCAACCCGCAATGGGCGATCAATGGCGCAATCTCCGCCGGGATCGGGCTCGCGTTATTTTGGTTCTTCAGCCGCAAAAAATCATGACCATTCAGATCGGCGACCGCGTTCAAGTCCACTTCGATGCAAAGTTCAAGGAGCATGAAGGTTGGTATGAAGGCACAGTTTTCAAGATCGAGCCGTATTCGGAACATCGTTGTTTTTATTGGGTCAAGTTAAACCCGGAGGCACAAGCGGTTTTGGGCATGGCTCAAATCTCCGTCTTCAACCCAAAGAACATCCAAAAGCTCGAAGCCCCGAATTGACGCGGGGCTTTTTTCTTCAAGTACAATCGATATATGACTTTTGATTCCATAAAACCCCTGCTTGACCAAGCCCTCGCTTCACACCCGACTGAAAGCGACTCGCATCATGAGGGAGCTTTCCGCCTCTTCAATGGATTCTACGAAGGCTATCCCAACCTCGTTCTGGATGTATACGCACGGACATTGGTCATTCATGATTACGCGGATGCGCCCAACCCAATGTTGATGCGCGAAGTAGCCGACTATGTCAAAAACAGCCTTGATTGGCTACGCGCAGGTATTCTCAAAACGCGAAACGGTGAGACTCAGTCCGCGAAGCGAGGCGAACTGCTCTTTGGCGACCTGCCCGACCGGAAGATCAAAGAACATGGCGTGTGGTACGCGCTTGACCTGATGATGAACCGCGATGCGAGTTTTTATCTCGACACACGCAACCTGCGAAAATGGATTCTGGAGAATTTGCTCGGCAAG
>JAHDWC010000011.1 GCA_023382575.1 Anaerolineales bacterium | reverse complement strand
TCTCTTGCTCGCCTGAGAACTTACGGTTAGGGAAAGCCATATCCGTTTTTACACAACCTGACCGTGTAGTGATCGGTGTTAGAAATGAAGAAAGCCAGAGAGTCTTTGCCGATCTGCTGGCTCCATTCACAGATCGAATCGAATGGATGTCTGTTGAATCAGCTGAAATGACAAAACATGCCCTCAATGCGTTTCTGGCAACATCGGTCACGTTCATCAATGAGATTGCCGCCATTTGTGAGCAGGTTGGCGCGGATGCCAAGGAAGTGGAACGCGGCTTAAAATCTGAAGCCCGCATCGGTTCCAAGGCATATCTGGGACCCGGTGGAGCCTTTGCAGGTGGTACCCTTGCACGCGATGTCGCCTTCCTAACGCAATTAGGCGAACAGTATGATGTGCCGGTTCAGTTATTTCCTGCCATTAAATCGAGCAACGATGCTCACAAAAATTGGGCGAGGCGTCGCCTCATGCAGCTGCTGGGGAGTTTGAAAGGCAAAACGGTTGCTGTGTGGGGGTTAACCTACAAACCAGGCACCGACACTCTGCGCCGGTCGAGCGCAGTTGAATTGTGTAAATGGCTTTTGGAACAAGGAACGACAGTCCGTGCTCATGACCCAGCTGTTAAGAATCTGCCGGATGAATTGCAAAAAGTGCAGATCACCACATCTGCCTTGGATGCCGTTCAAAAAGCGGATGCCCTGATCGTAGCCACTGAATGGCCTGAATACCGTGAGACGGATATGAGCGTGGTGGTCTCTGCGATGAAAGCGCCGTATGTATTGGATGTGAATCGTTTCCTTGCCAAAAGTGTGGAAGCCTTGCCTGCGATAAAATACGTTTCTGTAGGAAAAACTATCAAATGACACCATGGTCTCTGGATGGGCGCGCCGCCGTGGTTACAGGCGCAAATCAGGGCTTGGGGGAAGCCATAGCAACAGCATATATTGCGGCTGGGGCGAATCTATTCTTATGCGCGCGGGATGAGGAGAAACTGCTCAAAGTGCAGGAGCATCTCCGACGTCTTTGCAAACCAGGTCAAAAGGTCGAAGTGATGCGGGCGGATGTCTCAAAACGGGAGGATGTTGACCGCGTCGCATCCCGCGCTTTAGAAACATTCTCACAGATCCATATTTTGGTAAACAATGCAGGAGTATATGGACCGAAGGGACGCATCGAAGAGGTCGATTGGGATGAATGGGTGCAAGCGATTGAAGTTAATCTGTTCGGTTCGATCTTGATGGCAAGGGCGTTTTTGTCGCATTTCCGCATGAATAAATACGGGAAGATCATCCAACTTTCAGGTGGTGGGGCAACCGCGCCACTCCCCTTCATCAGCGCTTATGCAGCATCGAAAGCTGCTATTGTGCGTTTTGCTGAAACGCTTGCTGGTGAGGTGAGTGAGGATGGTATTGATGTGAACTCCATTGCCCCTGGTGCGCTCAATACCCGGTTGTTGGATGAAGTGTTGGAAGCGGGACCTGAAAAGGTTGGCAGGGGATTCTACGAGCGATCTTTGAAACAGAAGAATGATGGTGGCGTTCCATTGGAGCGCGGAGCCGATTTATGTGTGTTCCTCGCTTCTGCCGAAAGCGATGGTATGACTGGAAAACTCATCAGCGCGGTGTGGGATCCTTGGGATACATTCTCGGAGCATGTAGATGAAATGAAAAAGACCGATATCTATACTTTACGCCGTATTATTCCAAAGGATCGAGGCATGAACTGGGGGGATGTATGACAAAAACTTTGGGCATTGCTATTTTGGGGTGTGGGCTGATCGGGCAGAAACGTTCGAAGGCGCTCGCGGAGACAAACCTGGTTGTCTGTGCGGATGTGAACGAGGTACGTGCAAAAGCTATGGCTGCAGGATTTCCCAACTGTGTTGGAACATCCGATTGGCGTGCCGCGGTTCAGCGTGATGATGTGGATATTGTTGTGGTTGCTACTACGAATGATGCGCTTGTCGAGGCCAGCCTCGCGGCGGTCAATGCGGGAAAACATGTGCTGGTTGAGAAACCTGCAGCACGCAATGTGAAGGAGTTGGATGTCTTGATTGCGGCCGCAGACAAAATAGGCGTTCAAGTGCGGGTGGGATTCAATCATCGATATCATCCCGCCTTATTAAAAGCGCATGAGTTATTGGAGACAGGTGAACTGGGTGAATTGATGTTCATTCGCGGACGGTACGGTCATGGCGGACGCAAAGGTTATGACCGTGAATGGCGCGCAAACCCGGTTCTTTCTGGCGGCGGTGAGTTGATCGACCAAGGTGTTCATCTCATTGACCTCTCTCGCTGTTTTTTAGGAAACTTTTCTGAGATACACGGTTTTGCCCACACCTATTTTTGGGACATGCCAGTGGATGATAACGGCTTTATGATCCTGAAAACGGAGACAAAACAAACTGCATTTCTCCATGTCAGTTGCACCGAGTGGAAAAACCTCTTCTCAATGGAAATATACGGTCGTGATGCCAAACTCCATATTGAGGGGCTCGGCGGCAGTTATGGTGTGGAGAAACTATCCTTCTATAAAATGCTGCCCGAGATGGGTCCGCCCGATACAACGATATGGGAATATCCGCGTGGTGATAATTCCTGGAAACTTGAGTTTGAAGAGTTTCTGGAAGACATCCGGCTTGGAAGGACACCCTCAGCAAATCTGAACGATGCTCGTGAAGCCTTGCTTGTAGTCGAAAAAATCTACAAGGACTCTGGTTATGATCATCAGTCGTAGCCCGTTGCGAATTACTCTGGGTGGAGGAGGTACTGACCTTCCCTCTTACTATCGTGATTATGAGGGATTTCTGATCGCGGCGGCGATTGATAAGTACGTCTATGTGACTACTATGCGCCCCTTTATTCCCGGAATTTTCTTGAAATATTCAAGTCTTGAAAAGGCAGAAAAGGTTGACGAAGTGCAACACCCTATTCTGCGAGAAGCGCTCCGAATACTTGAATTCAAGACGCCTCAAATCGAGATAACTACTCTTGCAGATATACCTGCTGGTACAGGATTGGGCTCTTCCGGAAGTTTCACGACTGCTTTGTTGAAAGCTTTGTACGCTCATCGCCGTCGTATGATTTTGCCGGATGAACTGGCTCGACTGGCTTGTAAAATTGAGATCGATATTTTGAAGGAGCCAATTGGCAAACAGGATCAGTACATTGCTGCATATGGTGGAATTACTTGCTTTGAGTTCAATAAGGACGATTCGGTAAAGGCATATCCGCTTCCTATTAGTATTGATACCCTGTTTGATTTGGAAGATAACCTCCTGCTTTTTTTTACTGGATTTGCTCGCAGCGCTTCTGCCATTTTGAAGGATCAAGATAGACGCAGCAAGGAGATGGATGAAGAAATGCTGAACAATCTTCACTATGTGAAAGATTTGGGTTTGCGCAGCAAGGAGGCTTTGATAAGGGGGCACACTTCTGAGTTTGGTGTGTTAATGCACGAGCATTGGGAACACAAACGTAAGCGATCCAAAGGTATGAGTAACCCGCAGATCGATGAATGGTACGATCTTGGCATGAAGAACGGGGCCTTGGGCGGGAAACTAGTCGGGGCGGGCGGTGGCGGTTTTCTCATGTTCTATGCCAAAGATCGCAATCAACTTCGCCATGCAATATCGAAAGTTGGACTGGAAGAAGTCCGCTTCCGATTCGATTTCGAAGGATCCAAGGTGATGATCGGATGAACTTGTTCCCTGTCGTTATTCTGGCAGGAGGGCTGGCAACACGCCTGCGCCCGATTACAGAAAAGATTCCCAAAGCGCTGGTTGAAGTGGGTGGAAGTCCATTCATTGATCATCAATTACGGTTGTTGTATTCGCATGGCATCCGGCGGGTGATTATCTGTGCGTGGTATCGCGGGTATATGCTGCGCGAGCATGTGGGGGATGGCCGCCGGTTTGGCATGGAAGTGGATTATGTATTCGACGGTGGCTCTCCCCTGGGTACAGGTGGCGCGATTCGCAAAGCGCTTCCCTTGCTGACCTCATCGTTTTTCGTGCTCTACGGGGATTCCTATCTCCCCTGTGACTATGCCGCCATTCAGGCGCATTTTGAGGTTGGAGGTTTACCTGCTCTAATGACCATTTACCGAAACCTCGGCAAATGGGATACAAGCAATGTTGAAATGGCGGAAGGCAGGATCGTTCAGTACGACAAAAAGAGTAAGAACCCGCGCATGGAATACATAGATTATGGATTGGGGATGTTCGTCCCGTCTGTATTTGGTGGATTGCAGGATGGTCAGGCTGTTGACTTGGTAGAGGTGTACCAGAAACTGGTTTTGGAAAAAAAACTGCTGACATATGATGTGTCGGAACGGTTTTATGAAATTGGTTCCTTCGGTGGTTTGCAAGAGCTGGACGATCTTCTTACGAGGGACCCTGAAAAATTTTTGAAAAAGGAGTAAGCCATGTCATTTACAAAAACATTTATAGCAGAAACCATCGAGATTCTTAACAAACTCGATGAAGCGTCTGTGGAAAAAATGGCGGATGTAATCCTCGAAGCGCGTTCACAAGGTGGAAGATTGTTCGTGCTTGGAGTGGGTGGCAGCGCGGCAAATGCTTCTCATGCTGTTAATGATTTTCGCAAGATCGTGGGGATAGAGACCTATGCGCCGACTGATAATGTCTCTGAATTGACTGCCCGTACGAATGATGAAGGCTGGGCATCAGTTTTCAAAGCGTGGCTGGAGGGCAGCCGCCTTAATGCCAAGGACGCTATTATGGTATTCTCTGTTGGCGGTGGTAATTTGGAAAAGAATGTCAGCCCGAACCTGGTAATGGCGCTGCAATATGCCAAAGAGGTCAGTGCTAAAGTGGTTGGCATTGTTGGCCGTGATGGCGGGTACACTGCCCAGGTGGCAGATGCCTGTGTTATCATCCCAACCGTTCACTCGGATCACATCACCCCACATACAGAAGCGTTTCAATCTGTTGTACATCATCTATTGGTTACGCACCCCAAGTTAAAAGCCGCCCAGACCAAATGGGAGTCTGTCAAGTAATGCCTAGTGTTCCTGCTGTTTTTCTGGACCGAGACGGAATCATCAATCATTCTGTAGTGCGGGACGGTGCCCCTTATCCACCTACTTCGCTGGACGAGTTGGAAATCATCTCAGGCGCCATGATTTCGCTAAAGAAACTTGCTGACGCCGGATATGTACTTATCGGCGTGACCAACCAGCCGGATGTATCACGTGGTACCCAATCACGCGAAGCAGTGGAGGAGATTAATGCGTATATCAAAGTGAAATTGCCTGTTACAGCCATTTTCACTTGCTATCATGATGACAAAGACAATTGTTCATGTCGCAAGCCCAAACCGGGGTTGATCCTCGATGCCGCGAGAGAATATAATGTCGATCTTGCCAAAAGCTGGATGGTCGGCGATCGCTGGAAAGACATTTCTGCCGGTCAGGGTGCCGGGTTGCGGACGGTGTTTGTAGATTATCATTACGATGAGATCTATAATGGGCTACCCGCTGAATTTGTCATTGAAGACATGTCTACACTCGCGGATATTATTCTACATTCATAAATATAGAGGAACGTATGACTGCTTTGGATGGTTTGAAAGTAAAGATTTTCGCCGATGGCGCTGATTTGGATGGGATTCTGGAACTCCACAAGAACAAATACATCGCCGGTTTTACAACAAATCCGACATTGATGAATAAAAGCGGTATCAAAGACTACGAAGGGTTTGCTCGACAAATTCTGGAAAACATCTCGGATCGTCCCTTTTCATTTGAAGTATTTTCAGATGAATTCGATGAAATGGAACGTCAAGCACTGAAAATAGCGAAATGGGGTAAGAACGTTTATGTCAAGATACCCGTAACCAATACTCGCCGTGAATCCTCGTCAAAATTGATTCGCAAGCTTGCTGCTAAAGGTGTGCAGTTGAACGTCACAGCTTTGATGACCCTTGATCAAGTGAGCGAGATGTCGAGGGCATTGGACAATCATGTCCCCTCATATATTTCTGTTTTTGCCGGTCGCATTGCGGATACTGGCCGGGATCCCATGCCTCTCATGAAGCGTGCCGTTGAGATCATGGCGCCGAATGAAAAACAGGAACTGATCTGGGCAAGTCCACGTGAACTGTTGAATATTTTCCATGCAAATGAAATTGGTTGTCATGTAATTACTGTGACACATGATATTCTTAAAAAATTATCTCTGGTCGACAAGAATTTGGATGAATATTCTCTCGATACGGTAAAAATGTTCCGCGATGATGCAGTTAAAGCCGGGTTCAATTTGTAAGATAAGATTCTCCAGAAAGTGTTACTTGAACGCCCATAAAGTTTCCGTGATATTGGTTGCCTATAACAGCGCGAAGTACTTACTGCGCTGTCTTTTTTGTTTGGAAGAACAATCGGTACAGGATTTCGAAGTGATCATCATGGATAATGATGGATCAGCAGGGGATTTTGTCAAAAACAAATTAGTACGGACCTATCAATCCTTAAATAAAAATCTTGGCTTTGCCTCCGCCAACAACTTCGGCGCATGCCTTGCACGCGGCGAGTGGATCGTCCTTCTCAATGCGGATGCCTACCCAGAGCCAGACTGGCTTGCAAACCTTCTTCGTGCAGCAGAGCAGAACCCTGAATATTCTGCATTTTCTTCGCGACAAATCCAATACAATGCTCCGCATTTATTGGATGGTGCTGGTGATGCCTATCACATCAGTGGACTGGCTTGGCGCAATGGATATAACCTGTCAGCGGATAAATATGGACTTGAACAAAAAGAGATATTCAGTCCTTGTGCTGCCGCTGCTATGTATCGCCGCGAGGACTTTCTAAGGGTGAACGGATTTGATGAGGATTATTTTTCCTACTTTGAAGATGTTGATCTTGGATTTCGTCTGCGTTTGAATGGGGCGAAATGTCTATATGTGCCAGAGGCGATTGTGCATCATGTAGGCAGCGCAAGCACGGGAAAACGCAGTGACTTCTCGGTATATCATGGGTATCGGAATATGATTTGGACATTTGTCAAAAATATGCCATCACCGTATATTTGGATATTTCTCCCATTGCATATTTTGGCTGTGCTGTTTTTTTTGTTTTACCTTACCTTCCGTGGACAGGGACCAGTGATTTGGAAGGCGGTCGCGGATGCTATGCGTGGGTTGCCAAGGATACTTGAAAAGCGAAAAACTATTCAGAAGAAGATGAAAGTTAAACCGAATGAGATTTTACGTGTTATGTCAACCGGGATATTCGAACCACTGACAGAATTTCTGCAAAGGAATAAGAGATGATAGATCCTCTTATTACAATTTCGATTGTGAGTCACGGCGATGCAGAAAAGGTTGGACATTTGCTTGCAAGTATTCAAAGGCACGAACCGGAGACTGGGCATTATCAATTAATTCTCACCGATAACCTGAAAAATAATTTACCCGACTTTGACCCTTCTGCTTGGGGAGATTTTCAAATACTAAGGAATCAGAAGCAAGAAGGATTTGCGAGGAATCATAATCAAGCCTTTACCCTGGCACGTGGAAAATATTTTGCGATTCTTAATCCCGATTTATTTTTCATTCAACCAACTTTTGGAGTTCTACTGGATAGTCTTCATACAAATCGAAATGACCTTATTGCCCCCCAAATAATTGATGAAGAGGAGATTGTGCAGGATTCCTATCGGACGCTGCCCTCGCCATTGGAAATTATCCGCCGTCGTTTCCCTGGCTATACCTTCAAAGCTTTGTCGCCAGATGAAAATGGATTGATCTGCCCGGATTGGATTGCAGGGATGTTTTGGCTTATGCCTTCAAAAATATTCCGTGAATTGGGTGGTATGGATGAAAAGTTCCGTCTATATTTTGAAGACGTGGATTTTTGCACCCGCCTCCGACTTCGAGGAATGAAACTTCTGGTAGACGCTAAGGCTCAAGTCAGGCACGATGCGAAGCGGTCAAGCCGTAGAGAATTGCGATATCTTTTTCTGCATCTTCAAAGTGCAACGCGATTTTTTAACTCATCTGTATATCGACAGGCACGACGTATACGTTGACTCTCTTTAGAGAAATGGGGCACATCCAATATTTATAAATCCAAACTCTGATAAACTATCTCCCGGTATGGGTAATCCATTTTTCTCTTTTGGCATCAGCTTTTTGCTTAGCATCGTGTTGGGACGTCCCGCCTCTTTTCTGGCGGAGCGCCTCAACCTTTTGGACGTTCCTGGTTCTGCACCGCATAAACAACATGCTCGTATTACCCCACTGGCAGGCGGAATTTTGATCGTTGCCGTGCTGGGAGGTATGGCATTTCTTTTTCGCGCATCGGTAAGCCATGACGTGTGGGTGGTCCTGGCAGGGGCAAGCGTGATCTTTGCCTTTGGGCTTTGGGATGACCTCAAAGGATTGTCGGCGATCCCGAAGTTGATCGGGCAATTCATCGCTTCGATGATTCTGATTTCTTTTGGGGTGCGGGTTCAGTTCGTGACGATCCTTTTTGCCGGGAGTATCCTTCCCATCGAAGTGGCTGAAGCGTTGAATATTTTCATCACCTTGTTCTGGTTGATCGGCATTACAAATGCCCTGAACATGATTGATAGTATGGATGGCATCGTCGCAGGGATTGGTGCGATTGCTTCGGCGTTTTTTGCGGTGGCTACCAGCCTCTCTGGTCAACCGATTCTTTCGCAATGGTCGGCTGCTTTACTCGGAGTCAGTTTTGGCTTGTATATCTGGAACGGACTCGCCGCACGTTTTTTCCTCGGCGATTCTGGTGCGCAGACGATCGGTTTTTTGCTCGCTTCCTTTGGCATCCTGTATAATCCTCTTAACCGGAGCCCCGAATCTTCATGGATCGTTCCCATCATGTTGCTGGGACTCCCGATCTTTGACACAACTCTGGTAGTCCTCTCTCGTTTCCGCCGCGGACAACGCATCGGTAGCGGACGACGCGACCATACATACCATCGCTTGGTGATGCTGGGATTTCAGCCGAAGATTGCTGTTCTTCTCACTCATGCGGCTGCACTCGGCATCGGCCTCGTCGCGTACCTCACGTTTTATCTGCCGCCCTGGCTCGCGTTGACCTTGTTTTTCGTCACCATCTTTTTTAGTTTGATGTTTCTCCTTTGGCTCGAACGCCAACCCACGCTCGACGATCAGCCCGCAGGAAATCCTAATGCCTCGAATTGAATTCTCCCGACGAATGCCCGCTTTCAGTCTATTCGTAACGCTTGGGGCGTTTGTTGCCTTGTTCGCCACGCTCGGTTCGCCATCAGATCCGAAGAATGCCTTTCTTTTTGGATATTCGCTGGAGCGGATTATCCTTGGTGGGGGATTGCTCATGCTTGGCATCGCGCTTCTCTTCCTGACCTGGAAACTGTTCCATAACCCTCAGCGTTCACAACACCTTTGGGATTTTTTCACCCAGCCGCGAGGTCCGGGGAATGCTGCGCTATTCATCTCACTTGCAATTTTCCTGATTTGTTGGATTATCCTCTTCATGCCACCTTATCGACTTGGTGTGTTGACAGGTTATGTGCAGAGGTTGTTCCCGATCATCATCTGGCTGACTGTGACCAGTGCTGTTGCAACCGCAATCCTTTTCCTTGAGCGAAAACGGATTACGAAACAATCGCTTCATTCAACGGACTGGATCATTTTTAAAGTCAGCGGCGTTATCTTTGGTTTGTTTATCTTGCTGGGGATTTTGATGCTTGCCACGGGCATTGGCTATCGCGAGCCTGAGGATTATTGGTATGGCGCGGGTGTACCAATTTTAGGATTACAGGTTTTATTTTCACTTCTGATCGGCGCACTTGTCCTTGGTTCTGAAGCGAAGATTACCGGGAAAAAACAGATCTGGTTCGACGGTATCGTCTTTATCGGGTTGTGGATCGTCGCTGCCTGGTTCTGGGCGCGTGAGCCGCTTGTCCCCAATTATTTCATGCCCGATACTGCAGATAATGTCATTTATCCCTACTCTGATGGCGCGACCTTTGACATGGGCGCGCAGTATGCTTTGATCGGGCAGGGTTTGTTCAACAGCCAATATTTTGATCGTGCGTTGTACAGTGCTTTTCTGGCTTATCTGCATATTCTGTTTGGACAGGATTACAGCGTCATCATGGCGGTTCAAGCGGCTGTCTATGCGGTCTTCCCGGCGGTGATTTACTTGCTCGGAAGGGAATTACACAGCCGCGCTCTTGGCGCTTCTGCAGGGGTCTTGCTCGCGATACGCGGCGTCAACACCCTTATTGCTTCAAAGTGGATCGATACCGCCAGCCCGAAGATGGTGCTGACGGATTTCCCTACTGCGATTGGGATTGCCATCTTCATGTTTTTCTTTTTGAGATGGCTAAAAGAGCCAAACAAGCCTACAAATTTGATTTGGGCTGGGGCGACTTTCGGATTAACTCTCATGGTCCGCACCCATGCACTAACGCTTCTGCCGATTGCATTGGTGTTTATCCCATTTGTTGTGCGAATACATTGGAAGCAATTTGTCACCATCGCCCTCTTGTTACTGTTGGGTTTGCTGACTGTAACCCTGCCTTGGGAAGTACGAAATCAGACCAAAGGCATTCCAATGTTTTATATGTACTATTCCCGTATCGAGCTTTTGCTTCGTTATCGCTATGGCATCCTTGGTGATGCCTACATCCCGCCGCAGGATGCGGATGTGGCACAAACGCGGACAGTAGGACTCAGGCAGCGCTCCGTTCCAGAGACGGCTGCCCCGGTATGTAATTCTTTGCCTTGTTCAATTGTGAATCATTTTGTCCACAATATCACCACTTCCATTGTTTCTTTTCCATTGTCGCTCACGTTTGACGATCTTTGGAATACGGTCAAAGCTGATACCCCTTATTGGAAACGAGATTGGAACGAAGGTCAGATAGGGTCTGTTGGAGTAGGACTACTGATCGCCAACCTGGCCCTGATTTCTCTTGGAGTTGGCGCAATCTGGAAACGTAGCCAGGGGCTGACCCTTTTTCCGATTCTCCTCTTTTTGGCATATCTTTTTACGAACTCTCTCGGACTAACCTCTGGCGGTCGTTATATCGCGCCAGTGGATTGGGTTATGTATCTTTTCTATCTGGCAGGCGGACTGCAATTAGTCTGCTGGTTCTTAAAGTGGACTGGATTATTACGGGTTGTTGAAGAGCAGCCTGTGGCTGCGGTGAATAGTTTTCAGCCGCTGACTGGGAATCAATATTTCAAGCTATTTCCTGCCTTGATTCTTATATTAGGCATCGGCGCATTATTGCCTGCTTCAGAAGCCTTTTTCGAGCCGCGTTATCAGGTGCGCCCAACAGAAGAAACGCTTGCCGAACTTGAACAGTCTGGGTTGTTGGAACAATCTGGTTATTCACGCGACGATCTAGCAGCCTTTCTTTCCCAGCCAAATGCAATGATCACAGTTGGGCAGGCGCTCTATCCCCGTTATTATCGAAGCGACGAAGGCGAACCAGACCGCAGTACATATTATCGCGCTCTCGATTATCGACGCTTGGTGCTGACGGTTATCGGTCCATATAATGCTCAACATCAAGGCGTGGTCATCCCCGGCGACCCGCCGCCGTTTTCATTGCACACAACCGATGTGGTGGTTTTGGGATGTTGGAACACTACTTATTACGCGCCATTTATCGATGCCGTAGTTGTCTTTGTTACATCAGATGAAGGATACGTTTACAATCGTGCCCCACGCGCACCGTTGATGTGTCCATTGGATGAACCTTAAAGAGACAGGTCACGCTTCAAAACGTGACCTGTTCTCTTTTGTGATTTATGGAGCGCAGATTTGTCTGAGAGTTTGTTCTGCTTCCAAACTTGAAACCCGACCCCACAAGGTATGCAATGCTGGGCATAACGTTGGCTGACCTTTGGCGGTTCGCTCAGTGAGTTTGAGCGCGGTCTCGATGTCTCCTGTGCGTGCAAAGGCTTCGATGAAGGGGAGATACTCTACGGGCAAAGCAGGGAACAAATCCGCTTGCTGCGCTTCTTTATACAATTTCACCACTTTTTCCCAATCTCCACTTTGTCTTGCAATCTCTGCTTGAGAGTAGGTATAACACCAGCCATGCTCAGGCTCATTGCCAAAGATGGACGACTCCATTGTTGGCATGGCTGCATTGATTACGATCAGGCTTGGGTCAGAGAATTGAAGCGCGTTGATCAGATAAAAGCTTGCGCCTGGAATCGTTTCTGCATTGTTATAAACTGGGTCAAGCACACGCAGACATCCATCCGCTTCTTTATAGATTATGACACTGTTCGAGGTGTTTCCACGAAACGTCACAGTGCGATATGCAATCTCAATGGGATGGTCTGCGCGAATTTCGGAAGGCGTGAAGCGGGTCTTGAGATATTGCAATGCATAGGGAAGTTCTCGTCCACTTAAATCGGGGGCATACATCCAATTTAGCGCCGACATCAATTGATGATCGGAGAGATATTTCAGTGGAAGCTCATAGGTCAAGATTGCCGTATTTTTTTCCAGCGCAGGCATACGCCATGCCATTTGCCAGAACAGGTCTTGCGTGTTTGCCCAATCGCGCCGATATGTGTTCGCCACGGTAAATTGATATGCCGTGGACATGCCGATCATAATGCTCAAGAAGATGACTTTTGCTCGCCCCTCTCTTAACATTAGATCTGCCAGCCCTACGATAAATAGACTCGCTCCGAGCATGATCGAAACGAAGAAACGATCGTAATCGAACTCGATCTTCAGCGGAAGCCCAGCCGCCCATGAAGGGAGGCGCCCTGCAAAGATGGCAACCAGTCCAATGAGGATGAACCAGTATGACGCGGCAAGCGGTGTATTCGAGGTGATGTCTTGTCGCTTGTGATTGGCTACGACAAATACCATTCCACCTGCTACTATCAGAACGACAAATGCAATTATCTGGGTGGCGGAGCCGTCAACGATGGAGAAGATGTTGAATGTTCCTAACCAGGAAATAAAACCGGAGAGGGAGAGGGTTGTGATGAATTCATTGACCAATGCCAAAGGTGAAAGCATCGCAAGGATGCTGATCTCATAGGAATTGTAAGCATCAGATTGATGATAAAAATATGTCCATGCAGCGTTGGCGATCCACACGAGGAGATAAGGCAGCCATTGGAGGAGGGTCTTTTTCAGGAGTTCCTTTTTGCCCGAAATTGTTTCAGCAAAGACGACAATGATGAAGAAGAAACGCAAAATTTCCAACCCGAAGAAATATTCGGTGGAGAATAATCCGATCACTTGTAAGAGGATGGCAAGCGCAGTAAGAGGGATTGAACGTTTGTTGTTGCGTAAGAGGTTTACGGTGACAATGAACGATGCAAACAGAAAGAGGAGCGGGATCAATTCCTGGTTGATATGAGTGAGCGCAACCCATTGTTGTCCGTAAGCAGGGTAAACGGTAAAGAGTAGTACGACCCAAAGCACGCTCTGCTCGCGGGTGGGGAAGACTTTCCGAAGCAAGGACCAGACTTGAAGTCCGAGTAGGAAGCGGACAAGTAAGCCAAGCAATTGCCACGTGAGCGGATGTTCGCCAAACAGGGAGGTCGTGGCGGCAAAGATATATCCCAACAAGGGACGGAAGGGGCGAAAGGCTTCGATGAATTCCGTTGGGCCGAAGAAGCGCAGGAACCAGGCGAAGGGAAGGTCGTCCCAGTAGAAGCCCATCCATGGGGTGAGTAAGCCATATGCCAGAGCGATGAGCGCGGCAAGGGTGACTGGAATGACAAAAGGTTTTTGAAGAAGTTGGCTGATTTTTTCTTTCACGAGGGTTATTTTACCATCCGTCATTGTACGCTCATGCGGGTATAATCCGCCCCATGCAGCAAAAGATAAAAGATGTATTGATTTATGTTCTGTTAGCTGTGGTGTTTCTTGCACCACGGCTGCCCAAAATCGACTCGTTCGTGACGCTCGATGAACCTTCCTGGTTGAGTCAGGGTGCGAATTTCTATTATGCGCTCGGACAGCGTGAGTTTGAAAATACGGTCTATGAATACCAGCCGGCTGTGACCACGATGTGGATCATCTCGTTTGCGATGCTGGCTTATTTCCCCGAATATCGCGGGCTGGGTCAGGGGTATCTCGATTACGAGAAGGGACGATTGGATCCGTTCATGATCGAGCATGGATACGATCCGTTGGTGTTGCTCACTTATTCACGTGTTATTCAAGTTTTTATTTTACTTATTCTTTTTTTGTTGTTTTACTTTTTGCTGCAACGCATCATCCCAAAGTGGGCAGCCGTGTTTGCTGCTGTTTTTGTTTCATTTGACCCATTCTTTCTTGGTCATACGCGTATGATGGATCACGAAGCGATGGTGGCATTGTTTGTCTTTGTTTCCATCCTTGCATTTGCTGTTTACCTGCGTGACCGCAAATTTCTCTTTCTTTTATTATCGGGCATATCTGCTGGATTTGCTCAACTTACAAAATCATCTTCTATCGCGATGCTTGCAGCAATTGGTATCCTTTTATTAATGCAGATGTATCAGGAACGGCAGCAGGGTTGGGGTAAGGCATTTCTAAATAACACCAAAGTATTTGGCGCTTGGTTTGCTGTACTTGCGGTAGCTTATGTCATTTTTTGGCCGGGCATGTGGGTTGCGCCGGGCAAGATGCTCTATCAAGTTTTTGGTAATGCTTTCAGTTATGCCTTTCAAGGTGCACGTCTGACTATTACTGAAGAGCTGCAGCCCGAACAATTTAGCCTTGAAACAAATGTGGGGGGAGTTTGGGAGGTTACGAAAGTTTTGCTGTATCGTATCACTCCGCTAACCTGGCTGGGTGTACTCTTCGGTTTGACCTTTCGCCTCCACCCAAACCGTGAGTTGGTCCGTCCCTATCAGCTTTTGCTCACACTGACATTAACTACCGCCATAGCCTTTATTCTCATGATCGGCATTGCTCAGGGACGGAATTCTCCACACTATATCTTATCCAGTTATTTTGCGCTGAACGTATTGGCAGGTCTGGGTTGGTTTTATGCTGTCAAATGGCTTGCGGATCGATTTGAAAGACAATCATTACTATATGTCTTCTTGGGATTCGTAATGATGTTCCAAGCTGGAAGCGCACTTGCATATTATCCATATTATTTTACTTATCGCAATCCCATTCTCTATGCGGCTGGTTGGCACACGGATACACCAGAATTCCCTTATGGTGAAGGCTTGGAATTGGCAGCGCGCTATCTGGCTTCATTGCCGGATGCAGAAGAGACAACAGCCCTTGTCTATTACAGCCGCGGCTGTTTCTCGTATTATTATCCTGGCGAGTCGATCAGTTTTCGTCCATATTACATCGATGGCGATCATGCAGAAGATCTTATTGGTAACATCCAGGCTTCAAAGTATCTTGTAGTGTATTACGCAAATCAGTATCGCCTGGAAAAATATCATCCCTATCTGAAGATTCTTGAAACGGTAGACCCTATTCATGTGATATGGCTGAATGGCTATGAATACGTTCGTACTTATGATATCAGTACGTTCACGCCTGAAATGTACGAAGCGTTGGCAGACTTATGAATCAAAGCATAAATCTTAGTAAACGCAGCAGATTCCTTTTAGCTATTCTCCTGCTCGTTTTGATTGCGCCTTCACATCTGATAGCTGTTGACCGTCCAATAACTGTGGATGAGCCATGGTGGCTCATCTCAGGTTCGAATTATTACTACGCCCTCACCAACCGTGACTTTGCCAGCACACTCTACGACTATCATCCTGCTGTTACCACTACATGGATGGTCACAAGCGGGATGGTTGCCTACTTCCCCGAATATCGTGGCTTGGGTCAGGGATATTTTGATGTCCGCAAGCCAAAGTTTGAAGAGTTCTTGCGCGAGCATGGCAAAGAAGCATTGGACTTGCTCCGCTATAGTCGTTGGATACAGTCTGCCTTGATCCTTGCCTTTGCCATGCTTGGATTTTTTCTTTTACAGAAACTGATGGATTATCGGATGGCATTTCTCGCCATCACGTTGGCAATGGTTGCGCCATTCTATTTGGGACACTCACGGCTGTTAAATCATGAAGGAATGTTGGCAATCTTCGTGGTTATTTCTCTGATTGGAATGCATGTATATCTTGAAATGGGGCGAAAACTAGTTTTTCTGCTTATTTCCGGTATGGCATTTGGACTGGCACAGTTGACCAAATCCACATCCATTGTTCTGCTCGGGGTGGTTGGGATAATGCTTTTAGTGGATTTATTTAAACGCACCGAAAAAACATTCTCAAGTAAGTTTTGGCAGGCAATAAAGACCTTTGTCATGTGGTTCGGAACAGCAGCATTGGCGTACTTTATCCTTTGGCCAGGGATGTGGGCGGACCCAGGCAGGATGCTCTCTGAAGTATATGGCAATGCTTTCAGTTATGCATTTCAAGGCGCTCGCCTCGATGTGACTGAGGAGCTCGCCCTTGAAGAATTTAGTGTAGTAACCCGTTCAGATGGTTTGTTGCAATATGTGGAGTACTGGGTATCTGGAACTACTTTTATTACATGGTTTGGGTTGCTATTTGCTATAGCTTTTCTTTTCTCAAAAGAGAAAGAACAGGTGCTGGCACAGGTCAAGTCCTTGGTGGGATATCTGGCTTTACTGGGGACGCTTTTTATTCTAATGTTTGGTATCGCACAGGGACGTAACCATGCACATTACATTATGAATACCTTCGTCACCTTTGATGTGATTGCAGGGATCGGGTGGGGGAGTGCTTTGTTGTGGGCGGGTTCTCGCTGGAAATGGGTAGCTTCTGTCTATGGGTCTGTGGCGGTGATGGTTGGAGTGATTCTTGCGCAGATTGGCTTTGGGCTTCCCTATGCGCCTTACTATTTCACATACAAGAATCCATTGGCAAGTGAGCCCGCGACCTATGCCTATGGTGAGGGATATTCGGAGGCGGCAGATTATCTGGCACAAAAGCCCAATGCAAAGGAATTGCGCGCTTATGTTTACAACGGCATGGGGACGTTTTCTTATTTTTTCCCCGGTGAGACCTTGGTCTTCAAACGCGTTTATCTGCTGGATGAGTCGTTCGAGCAAATTGCCGACGAGATACGCAATTCAGATTATCTTGTTTTGTATCCAATTGCGCACAAAAAACAACCTGAAACGGAAAAGATATTGGGCGTGTTGAAAGATGTGACTCCGGAAAAGACGATCTTCATCAATGGACTTGAGTATCTTTACATTTATTATGTGCCAGATATTCCTGATGCAGTGTATGAAGATTTGATCAATCAATGATGTAAAGGTGGCGTTTCAAAACGCCACCTTTTTTGTTGGAACCATCAGGGGAGTGACAAATTGAGAATTTCAGAATCAGCAAACAGTTCAGAATGATGCGCTAGTACTCATCTCCCACTACAAATGTCCTATCATCGATTTGGGATATTCGGGTGATGACTGAATGAGCTGCATCATGTATTATCGTGCAGGTTAAATTTTTGAAAGGATGATATTAGAAATGAAAGCAAGAAATAAGATTTATGGTTTGTTCGCAATTCTTTTTGTTGTTGCCTTGGCCTGCAACGCACCGGCTGGATCGCCTCAGTCGACTGAACCTGTAGTGGAAGCTGCAACGGAGGCGCCTGTTGCCGAGAGCGCACCAAGCTCTGAAACAGAAGAGCCAGCAGATGTGGAAGTGGTGCATGTGCAACTTCCGTCTGTGGACGTGGCAAGTGGCAAGGTTGTGTACGATGCTGAGTCTTCCGGCACCGCGTCGGACAAGCGCGCTCCGTATGGTGATTCGTATGATGTAAATTTACTGGAACGTCCATTTTTACAGGATATGACCTACGTGCCTGACTTGGATATCTCTTCGTTCTCTTTGGCGAAGGATGAGACGTGGTTCTATGTGTCGGTCAAGTTGATCGGTTTTGACCCGAACAATTCTCCGGGGATCAACTATGCCGTGGAATTGGATGCCGATAAGGATGGTTTTGGTGATTTCATCATTTGGGCACAGCCGCCTTATACGATGGAATGGACAGCTTCGAATGTTCAGGTTTTTGCGGATAAGAATCGAAATACCAGCGGACTCTCGTCCACCAAATCGGATGCGCCCATCTCTACAGACGGCTACGAGACGTTGATCTTCGATGGTAGTCAGGGTATTGGCGATGATCCCGATCTTGCTTGGATCCGCATGGTGAATTCTGCCGACGTCACATTGCAGTTTGCCTTCAAGCGTTCACTGGCTGGAGATGTGTTCATGTTCGGTGTGCTGGCAGATGCTGGCATCAAGGATGTGACCAAGCTGGATTATGTGGATCGCTTCACAGAGGAACAGGCGGGCTCATCTGTGCGAGATCGCGCTGCTTACCCGCTGGACGAGCTCTTCTCTGTAGACAATACCTGTCGTCAGGCGCAAGGCTTCGAGCCGACCGGTTACGAGCCGATGGGTTGCCCGGTCAATATCCCGCCGACGGCCAAGCCCAACCAGAGCCAGCAGCCCACTCAACCCTCTGGCGAAGGCTGTATGATCCAACCGTCAGAGTGTACGGCAGATGCGCCCCATTATTGGCCAGCCCCGCACTGCGCCTGCTCATCCCAACCGTACCAGCCATAGTCAAATCCCGGTTGTAAGCCCTGACTCGTCCGCGAAATTTACTCGCGGACGAGTTTTTTTCGGCAAAATGGGTCATTTTCCCAAACCTTACGTCTTTGTCATGAAAGTACCATATACTTCTAACGGGGATGTAGTGTAAAATTTCAGCCATGGTGGCACAAGGCGTACAACGCGCTCCGCTGGGTTTTCAGCGATATGGCATCCTGATGAATCAGGTTTTGCAATGGGTCGTCTTTGCATATCAGGCAGTGGCGGTCGTTCTTTTCATCCTGGCATTGTTCCTTGCAAACCGCTGGCTTCGTCAGCCATTCCTTGGCGCCTTTTACGAACATACAATGGTTTTCAACGGCACAGGTCCCGGCGAGGCGGACCCGGCTTGGGCTTTGTATGAACATGTTGAAGTGGGGGACCAGTTAATCTCCATCGATGGTGCGACGATTCAAAGCGCTTCCGAAGTGCAGGACCTGTTAGCCGATCACAGCCTCGGAGATGTCGTTCAAGTTGAAATATTGACCAGCTCAGGGGAAACCAACACTTTCGATATTACCCTGAACGAGTTCCCCGCCTCCAGTCGGACCACATACTTCATTGTCCCCTCCATCCTCGGGGCGATCTTCCTCGGGGTCAGTTTGTGGATTTTCGGCTTCCGTCGAAGCGAGCCTGCCGGGCGTGCTTTTTCGCTTTTTACATCATCGCTTGCCATTGTCACTGGCACGTATTTCGATCTCATCACCACCCACGAATTTACAATCGTTTGGACTCTCGCCTGTGGCTTGGCTGGCGGTGCATTATTTAACCTCGGGCTTGTCTTCCCGGTGGAACCGCGCCCGATCATCAATCGACCTTATCTGCGTTGGTTGGGAATGACCATCGGCGTGGTGCTTGCTTTTGTCGCCTTCCCTAATCTTTTTAATTTTGAGCGACCCACAGCGTACATTTCCAGTTGGCAATTCATCTACGGGTTTGTCGCCGTGGGAGTGTTCTTCTATATTGGCATGAATACCTATCATGCCATCTATGCCCAATCTCCGGTCATCAAGACACAATCACGCACGATCCTGATCGGCACAACGGTTGCGTTCCTGCCTATTGGTGTTTGGCTCGTGTTCGGATTTATCCGCCCGACGAATTTCTCGCCGTATCTCTTCCTCCCCTTGGCATTATTCCCGTTGACAATTGGCTACACCATCTTGCGTTTCCGCTTCCTGCGGACCGATGAGTTGGTGCGCCGTGGTGTCATGTATGCCCTGCTGACAGTGTTAGTGACAGTGGGCTACGCGTTGATCATCACGGGCGTGGGGCTGTTCTCCGGCGACTTCCTGCCAGCAAACAATCCTTACATTGTAGGTGTGGTGCTGTTCCTGTTGGCGCTCGCCCTTGACCCCGTCCGCACATATTTACAAAATGCAGTGGACACGCTCTTCTTCCGCGGTTCACGCGTCTATGCCGAGCAACTGGCTGACTTCTCTCATAAGTTGACCAACACGCTGGACCTGAACACCATCGGCACAGTCATGCGTGATCAAGTCGCTTCCACCCTGACCCCAAGCCGCATCCACATCTATACCTACGACTCACTCAACGACTTTTTCTCTGCCCTTCCCGGCGATGACCGTCGTCCTACAAGCGATATTCGCTTTACTTCGACGAGCCCATTGGCGCAATACTTCGAGAAGGAAAAACTCCCGCTGTATCTGGATAACACCATCAATCTGCCTGAGGCGCTTTCACCTGAACAATCCCGCCTGGCATTGCTGGGCGCGCGTCTATTCATCGTCTTACCGGGCAAGGAGCGTCCAAATGGTTGGCTTGCATTGGGACCGCGCCTAACGGGACAGCCGTACACCCCACGTGACTTGCGCTTTCTCGAAAACATGTGTGACCAAGCCGCGGTTGCCATTGAACGCGTACAGACTGTGTCGCATCTCGAACGCCGCATCCAGGAAATGAACGCGT
Source organism: Anaerolineales bacterium (assembly GCA_023382575.1). Lineage (GTDB taxonomy): Bacteria > Chloroflexota > Anaerolineae > Anaerolineales > Villigracilaceae > Villigracilis. Next base: position 21,190 of record JAHDWC010000011.1, on the reverse strand, counting down.
TGACACGCGTCTCCAAAGGCGTGAATGTCACCCTAACCTTTGATGATGTGCTGGAACTCATCTATGCTCAAACCGCACAGATCATCCCCACATCGCATTTTCATATCACCCTATATAACAAAGATAGCGATTATTACTACTACGGCTTCTGTCTGGAAAATAATGAGCGCATCCCTGAACGGGAGAATCAACCTTTTAGTGCCAACACAGGTCTAAGCCCTGAAGTGATCCGCAAGGGACGCCCGATCATGACGCAGGATTACATGCGCGAATGTCAGGCGCGCGGCAATTCATCGGCTCTTGAAAATGTCTTTGCCTGGATGGGCGTACCACTGATCGCAGGCGCTGAGACAATTGGCGCGTTGAGTATTGGCAGCCGCGATGGCTCCATCGCCTACACGCGCGGACAATTGGAACTTCTGCAAGCCATCTCCGACCAGACCGCCGGCGCGATCGTCAAGGCGCGCCTGCTTCAAGAGACGGAACAACGCGCGCATCAACTCTCGACGTTGAATGAGATCACGCGTCAGTTGACCTCCACGCTGGAACTGAATCCGTTGTTGCAGAACATCCTCGAAAACGCGGTCGGCATTTTGAATTGCGAAGCAGGTAGCCTCTTCCTTGTGGATGAACAAACAGATGAACTCGTCTTCCAAGTGACGGTGGGACCAGTCGCATCGAACTTGATCGGGAAGCGCCTTCCGCCCGGCACAGGCATTGTAGGACGTGCCGTTCAGACTCGCGGCGCTGTCATCGAAAACGAAGACCAGAATTCTATTTCGCGCTTCAAAGGCGTGGATCAGCAGACTGGCTTTAGTAGCCGTTCTTTGATGGCTGTGCCCCTGCAGGTCAAGGATCGCATCATTGGCGTGGTCGAAGTCATCAACCGCCGTGATGGACTGCCCTTCGTGCAAAACGATCAGGCGTTGTTGAACGCATTTGCAGGACAGGCAGCGGTGGCAATTGAGAATGCCCGCCTCTATACCTTGACCGATCAGGAACTAGCCGAACGCGTTGAGGAACTCTCGGTCATGCAGCGCATCGACCGTGAATTGAACGCCAGCCTCGAAATGGGACGCGCCATGCGCATCACGCTCGATTGGGCGTTGCGTCAATCTGGCGCAGAAGCTGGCTTGATCGGAACCCTCGTGGAAGAAAAATTGCGCGTCATGGCGCATCAAGGGTTGGACGAACAGATTCAAAATATGCCCGACCAGATGATGAAGATCGAACTCCCAACGATGGTCAAAGCCGTCGAAACAGGACTTCCTCAACAGGAAGTGGTCGAGGCGTCGAAAAGCAAACTGCTGGTGGCATCGCAAACTCAAATGGTGATTCCGATTCGCCGCGAGACCTCTGTGATTGGCTTGCTTTATCTGGAAAGCATGAGTGATGCGCAAGTGGATATTGACTTCCTTACCCGTCTGACGGATCATGCGGCCATTGCTATTTCCAACGCGCAACTGTACGATGAAGTCCAACGCGCGAACCTTGCCAAGAGCGATTTCGTCTCGTTTGTGGCGCACGAATTGAAAAATCCGATGACCTCCATCAAAGGCTATACCGAATTGCTTGCCGGCGGCGCGGTGGGACAGGTCAATGACATGCAGGGAAATTTCCTGCAAACCATCAAATCGAATGTCGAGCGCATGTCTACTTTGGTATCGGATCTTAACGATAACTCCAAGATCGAGGCGGGACGTCTGCGCCTCGAATATAAAGCCACCAGCGCTCCCGATATGATCGATGAAGTTGTGCGCGGCTTTACGCGTCAGATCGAGGATAAGAAGCAAACGTTGGAATTAATCGTGCCCAATACGTTGCCGCCCATGTGGGCTGACCGCATCCGCGTGGGACAGGTGCTGACCAACCTTGTCAGTAATGCGTTCAAATACACACCCGAAGGCGGGACCATTCAAGTAGGCGTGGAAGAAGCCGCGAATCAATGGGACCCCGATGGCGCACCGCGCGTGATCCATTTATGGGTCAAGGATAGTGGTATTGGTATGACGATGGAAGATCAACAAAAGATATTCCAAAAATTCTTCCGCTCTGAAGACCCCAAGGCGCGCGAAGTGCCCGGTACAGGTTTGGGATTGAACATCACCAAAAGTTTGGTGGAAATGCAGGGCGGACGCATCTGGTTCGAGAGCGAATACCGTCAGGGAACGGCGTTCCATTTCACCGTGCCAGTGGCGGAAGGATAGCGAGAACCAATGACACTGATTGCATCCGTGGGAAAGGCGCAGGCGTTGGATGGGCGCGAAGCTGGCTTGCAAGCCGCGCATCAAGCCTTGAACCGTATTGGCGCATCTGCTCCCAGTTTTGCGGTTGTCATTGCTTCACATCAATATCAACCTCGTGAAGTTTTGAACGGTGTTTCCAGTCTCTTGGGCGATGCGCCCATGATTGGCTTCAGTTCTCCGGCTGGACTCACTCACGATGGGCAGCATCCACATTCCGTAGTGGTTGCCATGCTCAGCGGTGATTTTCAAGCGGATATGCTCTGGCTTCCGGGATATGCTCAATCGGGACGGGATACGGCGATCAAGGTCGAGGCTCACGCCGCGACGCGGACGGAACAGCAAACCATCCTCTGTTTCGGCGATGGCTTCAATGGCGATGCCGAACAATTTTGCAATAACATCTCATCCGGTTTGAATATCATCGGCGGACTTTCCAGCGGTGATTTGCACACGGGTAACACCTATCAAATGGGGGGCAACCAAACGGGCACAGGCGGATTGGTCGCAGCTTTTATGCGCGGCGGATTAAAGATCGGCGTCGGTTATGATCATGGTTGGAAGCCAGTCGGCAACCAGTTCCGTGTGACGCGTTCGCGCGGATTCTGGTTGCGCACTCTGGATGGACGTCCCACCTCTGAAACGTATGCCGGCTTGTTTGGCTATCCCGCCCGCGACTGGGCCTTCCCTCCGCTGAGCTATTTAGCGAGGCTGTATCCGCTTGGCGTGGAGCAGGGCGAGGGGTTGGTGGTACGCGCGCCCATCCGCGTGGAGGCGGACGGCAGTTTCCGTATGAACGCCATCATCCGTGACGGCATCGATGCTTATTTACTAGTCGGCAGTCGCGCCGCCTGCGAAAATGCCGCTCGCAGCGCCGCCCAGCAGGCATTGCGCCAACTTGGCAATTCCAAACCTGTGCTTGCACTTGTGCTCGTAGACGTCGCCTGGCAGATGCTGCTCAAAGCCCATCCCGGTGTGGAGATCGCCGCCATTCAGGAAATCCTGGGTGAGAACGTCCCCATTGCGGGCGGTTACACCCTCGGTCAGCTCGCTTCCGATGAAGCTGCCAAGCCTAAATTCCTCAACCAACACATCGTCGTCATCCTCTTTGGCGAACCCGAATAAGCCCAAACCGCCCTTTGAGGCGGTTTTTTTCTCCCCGTCACCCCACCTTTCAATTCAGTAAGTTTGCTCAGCCTTGAATTATTGTATACTGATTTAATCCATTTCGAGGTTGGGCATGACCGAAAAACGACCCCCTTCAAAGCGTACAACCCGACAAACCAACCCTCCTGAGCAGGAGATTCAGGCAGGGGATCAGAGCATTGCCGTCGGCGGATCGGTGACCGACAGCGCCATCATCCACGGACAGACCATCGTCCTTGCAGAGCGCTTCTGGCGGGACCTCAAGCCTGCTCTTGCTCCTGAGACTTTGCGGGAAGCGACAGCGGCTTATCTCGCCTACCTGACCGACCGCCATTACTATCTCAGCCTTAAGGGCATGGGGGTTGCAGACCGCGTCCCGTTGCGGCTCAAACTGCTTGACCTGTATGTGCCGCTCAAAGCTCGTATGGAATTGCCTGAAGGGGATACGTGGAAACGTGACCTCAGCCTTGCCGGGCGCGATATCACCGACCACGAGCAGGAAGTCCTGCACTTTGGTGATCCAATTCCCTTGCTGGATGTGTTGAAGCGCCATTCTGGCGTCATTGTGTTGGGGGACCCCGGTGCAGGAAAAACCACGTTTGTGAAATATCTGGCTTTGCGTCTGGCGCGAGGCGAGGGGAAAAAGGTTGGGCTGGACGATTATCTGCCCATCCTGCTTCCGCTGGCGGCATTTGCCAACGCTTTGCAATCCCGCGACATCCCACTCGATGATTTCATCGCCGAATATTTTGAAGGCATTGGCGCGAACCTGCCAGTGAGTGACATGCTCGCCGAGGCGTTGAAAGCCGGACGCACGTTGATTCTGCTGGACGGACTGGACGAGGTCCGCGATTTGAACATGCGCAATACCGTCGTCGAACGTGTGATGGACTTTTACGCTTTCCACCGCCGACAGGGGAACAAGTTCGTACTGACCAGTCGTGTGGTTGGTTATCGCGCGGTCCGCCCATCGGCAGAGGACTTGGTCGAATGTACCATCGTCGATTTTGAAGACGATGAGATCGAGGAATTCATCGCGCAATGGACGAAAGCCCTTGAAAAACAAGTGCAAGGCAATACCGCCATCGCCACTGCCGACGCGGAAACTGAACACCGCGAATTGTTGGATGCCATCAATCACAATCCCGGTGTGCGTCAACTGGCGTCTACGCCGCTGTTGTTGACCATCCTGGCTTTGATGAAGCGACAAGGTGTGTCGCTGCCTGAGCGGCGCGTCCAACTCTATGACCAATATGTGAACACATTGCTGTCCACTTGGAATCGCGCCCGCAGCTTGAGCGGACGCGCTCCCGGGCGTGACATTGACGAGATCCAAACCGTGCGTATCCTTGCTCCGCTGGCGTTGTGGATGCATGAGATCAGCCCGGGCGTTGGCTTGGTGGGACGTGAAGACATGCGCCGCAAGTTGGAGGAATTGTTCCTCGAGCGTGGCGATTCGTCTCCGCATCAGGCGGCGCGTCAATTCATGATGGATGTCCGCGAACATGCTGCGCTGCTCCTCGAACGTGGACCGGGTGAATATGGTTTTATCCACCTCACCTTTGAAGAATACCTTGCCGCTGTAGCTTTGGCGTTGATGGGGCAGGGCGATTCCAAACCGATCATCGAAACTTTGTCGAACCATGTCGGCGAGCAAGCTTGGCGCGAAGTGACTTTACTGACCATTGGTTATCTCGGTATTCGTCAGCAGTTGCCGAAGATTGCAGGGGAGGTGGTCGAGGCGCTGGTGAACGAGAAGCCGGGTCCGGCGGGAGAGGCAGTTGTCCTCGCTGGTGATGCTGTGCTGGATACCTGGCCGGGCGGCGTGCCCATTCAAAGCCGTGACAAAGTCACACAGGCGTTGACCGAAACCATGCACGATGGCAGCATTCGCCCGGAACTGCGCCGTCATGCCGGCTTGCTGTTGGGACGTCTCGGTTGGCGTCCGGTGGATCTGGATCGGTTTGCGGAGGTGCCCGCTGGTGAGTTTCAGGCTGGGGTCAAGAAAGAAGCGCGTGAAATCCCTTATATGTATTTCATCGCGCGTTATCCGGTTACCAACATTCAGTTCGCACGTTTCGTCAAAGAGGATGGCTACCAGACTCGCGAATATTGGAGTGATTTGGGCTGGGAGTGGCGCACCGGCAAATATGATACGCGTACGCTTCAGGATGTGGAGCGTGACTGGCTGGAGCATCGTCCGCTGGCGAAGCGCAATGTGCCATATTATTGGCATAACATCGAGTTGAGCAATCCCATCGTGCCGGTGGTGGGTGTATGTTTCTTCGAAGCCGAGGCATATTGCAATTGGATGGCCAAGAAGATCGTGGCTGTGCCAGAAGGATATGTCATCCGCTTGCCGCTTGACGGGGAGTGGGAGCGCGCCTCACGTGGGACGGATGGACGAGAATATCCATGGGGCGAAGGCTTCGACAAAACCGCCGCCAACACCTGGGAGAGCGAAGCGACTGGCTCCGGGTTGGGCGGCACGACGGCAGTGTGTACCTTCCCGCAGGGCACCAGTCCCGTCGGCGCGTGGGATATGAGTGGTAATGTGTGGGAATGGACGAGTACTTGGTATGACGACGATAAAAAATATCGCATTGTACGCGGCGGCTCATGGATCGGCTATCAGTGGTTTGCCCGTTCGTCGTTCTGCAACTGGTCCATCCCATTGATGTTTAACGACGATCTCGGTTTTCGCATCGTGATCGCACCCAAAGATAATTAGGAGGAAGCATGGCAGATAAAAAGAAAGATGGGTTGAGCGCCGGAAGTGGCAGCGTTGTCATCGGCGGAAATGTGGAACGCAGTAATATCGTGGTCGGCGATAATAATGTCGTCACCAATCAAAGCGTTCAGCTCGAGTCGCTTTTCAAGGTCATTGTTGAAGCGGTGGAGAGCCAGCCAAATCTTGCACCGGCGGAAAAGGAAGATATCAAAGCCGAGTTGCAGGAAGTTCAAACCGCGCTCGAAGAACCGAAACCCGACGAAACTTTCATCGCGCGGCGGCTGCGTAACATCAAACGCATGGCACCTGAAATCGTCGAGGTCGCTTTCGAAACGCTGAAGAATCCCATCGGCGGCGTGGCAGAAGTAGTCAAGCGCATTGCTGCGAAGATGGCGGAAGACGCGAACGCAAAGTAGTACAATGAACTGGCGGACATCTCCGCCAGTTTTTTGTTGGAGGATGAGATGAAAAAATTCCTTCTGCTTCTGACGTTGCTGACTCTCCCGGCTTGCTCTCCACCTGTGGATGCGCCCCCGCCTCCCACCGCCCTGTCAACGGATACGCCTCTGCCAGCTTCGACTTCCGCCGAAGCGTTAACCCCTCTCCCCGCGCTGACAACGACACCACAACCTTTGACCTTTTGCGATGACCCACGTCCACGTGAGTTGATCCAGTCCTTGCAGACGGCTGTCCAAACCAAGGATGGGGCGTTGTTGGTGTCACTCATTTCCCCGGTCGATGGCATGGACGTGATCTATATCCGCGGCGGCAACGTCATCAATTATGATGTAACGCACGCCAAATTCGTCTTTGAAACTACCTATCAAGCGGAGTGGGGTCTGAGTCCGGGAAGCGGCGAGCCAGTCATCGGCTCATTTCAGGAGATTATCCTGCCTTCGCTGCAAACCGTGTTCACGCCCAATGCCATTCTCTCTTGCAATGACCTCAAAACCGGCGGCGTGACCTATATCCCCGAGTGGATCTCGCCGAATATCTCGTATTACTCTGTCCATTTTCCCGGCACGGAACAGTACGGAAACATGGACTGGCAGACATGGGGGGTAGGTATGACTCTGGTCGATGAGAAATACTATCTGGTGGCACTCGCTCACTACGAGTGGGAGCCGTAGCTTTTTATCCGCCTTTGCCCGAAGACCGTGGATATGTTCCACGGTCTTTTGTCTTGTTGTAAGAAATCCATGATTGTGTTATTCTATATTTTATATTATTGCAAAAAGTTGCAATAAGAAATCCCATGTCTTGTGCCCATTCCTATGTTCCCCAACTCCGCGCACGCGGATACCGTATGACGCCGCAGCGTCTTGCCATTTTGCATGTGCTTCATCACTCAGGCAGGCATCTTTCTCCTTCTGAGGTGTATGAGCAAGCTCGCATGGAATTGCCCAGCCTGACCGAAACGACGGTTTATCGTACGCTTGATTTTCTTGCGGAGAATGGTCTGGCGCGCCCGGCTTATATGGGCAGCGGACGTCTCGTTTATGAGATCGCGCGGCACGAGCATCACCATCTGAAATGCAGAAATTGTGGTCATGAAATGGAGGTACAGCACGATCTACTCAAAACTCTATATCGCCAGCTCGAGTCTGAAACCGGCTACCGCCTGACGGATAGCCATGTCACATTTTTTGGTTTATGTTCTGATTGTCAAAAAGGAGAATAGAAATGTTATATGCACCTACCCCTCTTCACATCCCCGATGGATTTCTAAATCTCATTGTTTCCCTTATTTGCTGGGCGATCACCATCGTCACGCTCGGCTTTGCCATTTCCAAAACCAATAAAGCGTTGGGCGAAAAGCAAATTCCGCTCATGGGTGTGATGGCGGCGTTCATCTTCGCCGCGCAGATGATCAACTTCCCTGTGGCGGGCGGAACGTCCGGTCACATGTTGGGCGGCGCGCTCGCGGCGATTGTGCTGGGTCCGTGGGCGGGCATGTTGGTGATGACCGCCGTCATTGCCGTGCAGGCGCTGCTCTTCCAGGACGGCGGTCTGCTCGTGATGGGCGCGAACATTCTCAACATGGGCTTGGTCACAGCCGCGATTGGCTATGGTCTGTATCGCTCAGTGATCGGACAGTCCAAGGGCGTGAAACTCGGCATGATCGGTTTTGCTGCGTGGCTCTCGGTGATGGCAGGTGCATTGCTCACGTCCCTGCAATTGTGGTTGAGCGGCACATCCCAACTGGAAATTGTCATTCCTGCCATGATGGGCGTCCATGCGTTGATCGGAATTGGCGAAGCGCTGATCACGGTGTTTGCTGTCGGGTTCATCATGCAGACGCGTCCCGACCTGCTGGGAGAGGGTTCTGAATCCGCGAAAGCCAGCCGCAACTGGGTGTACGTCGGCGGGATTGTTGCCTTGTTGGTAGTCTTGATTTCACCGTTTGCTTCCGGTGACCCTGACGGGCTGGAGCGTGTCGCCATCGATATGGGTTTCATTGGCACTGGCTTGGATGCGCCCTATGAGATCATCCCAGACTACACAGTTCCCTTCCTCGGTGAGACGGCGCTTTCCACCATTGTCGCAGGCGTGATCGGCGCGATTGTCGTTGGCGCGATCATCGTGTTGGTTGGACGCGGGATGAAGGCGAAATCGTAAGATGTAATGATGATGCGTAATCTGTTTTTTGCAGATTACGCATCACCAAAATTATTTATGCATTTCGACGCATTTGACCGTTATCACGAAAAGGAAAGTATTCTCCATCGCCTCGACCCACGGGTGAAAGTGGTCGTCACGGTGTTGTTTATCGTTTCCAATGCTTTGCTGCCAGATGGCGCGTGGCTGGCTTTTGCTTTGGCATGGATGTTTGTCCTTGCTTCCAATCTGCTTTCAAAGCTGGGACTCGGCTATACATTCAAACGTTCGATCATTGCGCTACCGTTTGCGTTAATTGCGATTACGGTCTTGTTCTCCATTCCTGGCAACCCATTGACCACGTTTCGGTTGTTTGTCTGGGACTTCACCATCACCGATGCCGGGTTGCTTCGTTTTGTAAGCATTCTCATCCGCGCCTGGCTTTCGGTGCAGATGGCGATCCTGTTGGTGGCAGTGACGCGCTTCCCAGACCTTGTCCATGCGTTGGAGCATTTGCGCGTTCCGGCAATTCTCACCACAATCATTGCTTTTCTCTATCGCTATCTATTTGTGTTGACGGATGAGGTCTTTCGTCTGCTTCGGGCGAGACAAGCTCGTTCGGCAGCGGCACCCGGCTCGAGGTCGGGGGGAGGCGTGGTGTGGCGTGCAAAAGTGGCTGGGAATATGGCAGGTCAATTGTTCCTGCGCAGTTATGAACGTAGTGACCGCATCTACAATGCGATGGTGGCGCGTGGATATGTGGGTCATCTTTATACTTTGAATCCGCATGAGATGAAGTCTGGTGATTATTATGCGACCGCGTTTGCGATTGCCGCGATTTTTCTCATGCAAGTTCTTGGAAGGTTGTAATGCCGGTTACTCATTTGAACAGCAGTTTTGCTCCGCCTGAATGTGACGGTGAGGTTCTATCTGTAAATGATTTGCAGTTCGCATATCCCGACGGTCATGTGGCGTTGAAAGGCATTTCGTTCACATTGTGCCAGGGTGACAAAGTGGCTTTGGTCGGACCAAATGGCGCGGGCAAATCTACATTGATGCTGCACTTGAATGGAATTTTGAACGGACACGGCATGATCGACGTTGCCGGAAAACGCCTCACCCGCGACAATCTGCCTGCCATTCGCGCGATGGTGGGACTCGTATTTCAGAATCCGGATGACCAACTTTTTTCGCCGACTGTGTTTGAAGATGTGGCGTTCGGTCCGCTTCATATGGGACTGTCTGAGCCGGAGGTGCGGGCGCGAGTGGATTCTGCGCTGGAAGCGGTTCGCATGTCTGCCTATCGCGACCGTCTCTCGCATCACTTGAGTGTGGGGGAGAAGAAACGCATTGCGATTGCGACAGTGCTTTCGATGAATCCCAGCCTGCTGGTGTTGGATGAGCCGTCAGCGGGGCTTGACCCGCGTGCTCGGCGGACGTTGATCCATTTATTGCGCGATTTGCCCATCACCATGTTAGTCTCCACGCATGACATGAAGTTGGTCGAAGAACTTTTTCCGCGTACGATTGTGATGGACGAAGGTCAGATCGTTGCAGATGGACCGACTTGTGATATTTTGGAGGATGAAGCGTTATTGTCTGCACATGGGTTGGAAAAGCCATAATATAAAGTTGAAACCTAAACAAAAAAGCGCCCCTGATTTCTCAGAGGCGCTTTTGGTTCTTGCGAATTACAGTCCAGCCGCTTTTTTCAAAGCCGCAGCCTTGTCGGTGCGTTCCCACGGGAATTCGATATCGTCACGACCAAAGTGACCATAAGCCGCCGTCTTGCGATAGATGGGGCGGCGCAGATCGAGGTCACGGATGATCGCGCCGGGGCGCAGGTCAAAGTGCTCGTTGATGAGCGCCGCGATCTTTTCATCCGCGATCTTGGCGGTGCCGAAGGTTTCGACGTTCACTGAAAGCGGATGCGCCACGCCGATGGCGTACGCCACCTGCACTTCAACGCGGTCTGCCAAACCGGCGGCGACCACGTTCTTCGCCACGTAACGCGCAGCGTATGCAGCTGAGCGGTCCACCTTTGTCGGGTCTTTCCCGGAGAAGGCGCCGCCGCCATGACGACCCATGCCACCATAGGTATCGACGATGATCTTACGTCCGGTTACACCGGCATCGCCCATCGGTCCACCGACCACGAAGCGCCCGGTCGGGTTGACGTAGATCTTCATATCAGCATCCACCAATTCCTTGGGCAGGACAGGGTTGATGATGTGTTCGATGACGTTCTTGCGAATATCTTCCTGCGAAATCTCCGGCGCATGTTGGGTGGAGATGAGGACATTGTCAATGCGCTTGGGCTTGCCGAAGGAATATTCGACAGTGACCTGACTCTTCGCATCAGGACGCAGCCAAGGCAGAGTCCCATTCTTGCGAACTTCGCTTTGGCGACGGGTGAGTTTGTGCGCCAGATAGATCGGCAGCGGCATCAGGGTGGGGGTTTCGTTACAAGCGTAACCGAACATCATGCCCTGATCACCCGCACCAATGGCTTCCACTTCGGCTTCGGTCATCTGGCCAGACTTGGCTTCGAGTGCCTTGTCCACGCCCATGGCGATGTCACCGGATTGCTTGGCAATGGCAACCAACACACCGCAGGAATTTCCGTCGAAGCCTTTTTCGCTCGCGTCATAGCCAATCTCATTGACAACTTTGCGGACGAGTTCATCGTAGTTGAAGACTGCGTTGGTGGTGATCTCACCGAGCAGCATCACATAGCCGGTTTTGACGGCCGTCTCACAGGCGACACGCGAACGCGGATCCTGTTCGAGGCAGGCATCCAGCACGGCATCAGAGACCTGATCGCAGATCTTGTCGGGGTGTCCTTCCGTGACTGATTCTGATGTGAACATCAACTTGGGGGACGACATGAAAGTATTGGACATTTGGATTGTTTCTCCTTCAAAATAAAAATTGCCCATTCGGACGTGCAGAAAGGGCAATTCGAGCTTTGCTTGTTTACCCTCTCATCTTCCAGCGTATCCTGTCGGAATTGGCACCGTATTTTTATTTCCTGTTATGGAAATAACTAACCGGTTGTCGAGGCATCGCAGGGCCGTTCCCTCCGCCTCTCTGGATAAGAGCGTCTTATTGGGACTATTCGATTGGCTCGGATAATACCATAGCAAAAAATGCAAGTCAATAAAAAAAGCCGCCGGAGAAAACTCCAGCGGCTGGGGTGGAACAACTCAGAGATTAGTCTGAAGCGCAGCGGAAACCGATCTTGGGAGAGAACTCGCCAAGATAGTCGGCGGAGTAAATGTCATCAGCGCTGGGATTCGATCCACGGACAGAAGCGCGGTTGGCAAGGCGGATATCCTTGAACGCATCCTGGAAGGTGCCACCGCGTACGACACGGTTGAAGAATTCGGAGCGTTCACCAGGTCCGGGCGGATTCACCGTTACATTCTGGGAGTAGTAATCTGCATCATAGTAGTCAGCGACCCACTCTGCTACGTTGCCGGCCATATCCAGAACACCATAGGGGCTGGCACCAGCGGGGAAGTTACCGACGCGGGTGGTATCACCGACGAAGTAGTTGAAGTTGCCATGAGACGAATCCGGGCGAGCATCACCCCACGGGTAAGTGCGGAAGTCGTCGCCACGCGCAGCGCGTTCCCATTCCGCTTCGGTGGGGAGGCGGCGTCCGGCCCATTCACAATAGGACTTCGCCTGATACCAGGTCACGTACACGACCGGGTAGTCATTGAATTCCGGATTGTTGAAATAGGATTGGCGGGTTTCGGACTTAAGGGTCTGCGGCAGTTCACACGCGCCAGCTTGCACACAGAGCGTGTACATGGCGTTGGTGACTTCCAACTTGTCCATCCAGTAGGGTTTCAGAGTGACATTGTGGACAGGTTCTTCGTCACGCTGGACGTCCGGGTCCATACCGCCCATGCGGAAGGTACCTTCGGGGATGTAGACTTGCGGCATACCATCCACAGAAGAGACGCGCTCGGAACCGGCTTCTCCGCCCGAGACGACTTCAGCAGGTGCATTGGCCGGGGCGGGGGTGCTGCTGGGCATGGCGGTCGGTAAACTGATCGCAGTGGGCTGGGCGTTCCCCGCTCCGCAGGCGGATAAGAGGATCGCTATAACAGCAAAAACAGGAAGTATTTTTTTCATCAAAGCCTCCATTGAGATATATACACAGTATAAGGACATGGGACTTATTTCCTAATCCCCCAAAGGTATTATTTCGGTGAGAAATTACGACTTTTTGTGACTTTTAGGGCTATAATCGGCTTACATCTTTGTTAGTAAGCCACTTAGATGACAAAAAAATACAAATTAGGTTACCAAAATATGACCAATCCTGTCATTTCTCAGAGTACTGCCCGTGTCTTCATCGTCTGTGACCAGGATGCCACCGCCCCCATCTGGGGCTACATCATCCGCGAAAAGGGGCTCGTTGCTATTTTGGAGACTTCCGTCCAACGTGCCATGCAGCGTTCTGCCGAAGAGATTCCAGACCTCATCGTCGTGGACCTGAACGCGCCGCATGCCCAACGCATGGAACTTTGCCGCAAACTTCGTTCCCTGAGTTCCAGTCCCATCCTGCTTTTTCTACCCTATCACAACGAACCCGAGATCCTTGAAGCCTACCAAAATGGCGTAGACGAATGTGTGGTCAAACCGGTCAGCCCGGCGATTTTCCTCGCCAAGATCCTCGCCTGGTCGCGCCGAAGTTGGGCCGAGCCGATGAAACCACATCACACCGGGCGATTGCGGCTTGACCCTTCTCATCGTTCCGCCATCGGAAAGAACAAGATAGAAATGAAACTCACCAACCTTGAGTTTCGTCTCTTGCATTTGCTGATGAGTCGTCCCGGCTATGTGTTTCCTGCGGAGGAGATCATCCAAACCGTATGGGGAGCCGAAGGCGATATCGCCTTACTCAAAAATGTCGTCTATCGTCTGAGAAAAAAATTGGAAGAGGACGCAGGCGAATCCCAACTCATCAAGACATGGCCTGGCGGCTACAGTTTTGTGGATGACCAACCCGCCGCATCTTAACCGGAAGTTGAACGCAAACCTCAAAAATTTTTCACCCCGCAAGCGACTCGTCCGAGTGGATGCGGGGTGAATTTTTATTCATCAGCTGCGCAGCGAAAACCAATCTTATATGAACTCTTTCCATAGAACTCATCATCGCCTGGCCGTGACCTGGGATTGGGTCCATCTAAAAAATTACGATTGGCAAGCCGCGAGATATATCCATCCTCCTGGAAAGACCCGCCGCGGATGACACGCATATGGTTAAAGACTTCATCCTCGGTTGGACCGGTAGGATTTTCAGCCGGTGACTTGCTGTAATAATCAGGGCGGTAACGGTCGGCGACCCACTCCCAAACATTGCCAGCCAAGTCCAACACGCCAAACGGACTCGCGCCTTCAGCATATGATCCGACGCGCGATGTATCGCCGACAATGTTCTGCGAGTTGGAATTGTATTCATTAGGGAGTTCATCGCCCCATGGATAGTTGCGTTTGTCGTTCCCGCGTGCAGCGCGTTCCCATTCCGCTTCGGTAGGCAGACGCCGCCCTGCCCATTGACAGTAGGCATTGGCATCGTACCAGGTCACATACACGACCGGGTAATCTTGAAACTCAGGGTTGCCGAAATAGGACTCGCGATTATCCGAGCGGAGCTGCGTGGGCGGGCGGCACTCGCCAGCTTGCACACACAGGTTATACATCCCGTTGGTCACTTCCACTTGATCCATCCAAAAGGCGTTGATGAAAACTTCGCGGGCTGGGAGTTCGTCGTTTTCGCGATACACGTCCATGCCGCCCATGAAGAATGTACCTTCAGGGATGAGGATTTGAGTCATGCCATCGGTTGGGGAGATTTTGATGTTATTTGGTGTGGGCGTCAAAACGGGCGTGGGCGAAGCAGGGATTTCCGTCGGTGTGAAAGTTGCGGTCTCTTCGACGACAATGGTTGGAGTCAGCGTTGGTGTTTGAGTTACTTCTAGCGTGGGTGATGGCGCGGACTGACAAGCCGTCAACACGAAGGCGAGGGTGAGAAGGATGGATTTATAGTTCATGAGCTGCGATGCTTTCACTTGATCACTGAACCAGTTTCATGGCATTACGGGCTTGGTCTTCGAAGAACTTCGGGTTGATCGCATCCGCTTTTTGCCAGGCTTTGAGCGCGCCGGCATTGTCACCATTACGATACAAACCATAACCATACCACAGCCAGGCTTCTTCCGACATTTCCGTCACGCCGCGGGCATAATCCGTTAAAGTGAGCAGGTCATCGTTTCGGCCGGAATGGAAGTACGCCAGGAAGGGACCGAACTGATAGCGGAACATTCGCAGCGGAAGTCCGATCTCGCGCGCCTTGTCATAGGCGAGCGCGGCTTCTTCGTAGCGACTGAAGTAGGCGAGGTTGCTGCCGTAGTTGAACCAGTCGAAGGCGTCGGCGGAGGGAGAGGCGATGGCGGCTTCGGTGGCGGTCAGCCCATTGATGCGATTCTGATTCGGGTCCCAGTCTGAGGCGAGCAGGTTCTTCATCTCTTCTTCAAATTGCGGGAAGTAGATCACCATGTAAAGGTTGTTGAACGGCTTCCATTCTTCTTCGAGTTGAGCGTAAGAGATGGTCAGGTCGGGACCGTGATAGGAATCTTGGATTGTGAATTCCTGCTTGGTATCGTCGTAGCCGGTGAGCAGAAGATAATGCGCCGCCCAAAGGTCATCATTAGGACCGAGTGCATCAGCGGGATTCAACGAGGTGACACTTTCCACAATGACGGGGTAATTCGCCGCAAGCAAACGTTTGAGCAGTTCGATGCTTCCGCCGACGCGATATTCGAGATTGAGCCAGCCCGCCTGTGTGCGGACGTAATAACGCATCTCTTCGGGGTTGACGTTGCGGTCGCCAGTGACAGGTTTGATGAGGTCGGCGATGTCGGTTTGGTCGCCTTCCCAGCCATATATGTGCAGTGCCATCGAAAGCGTGGCGGGACCACAGTTATTGGGCGTTTGTTTTTCGTAGGGTGGCGATGACATGGCGACCTGCGGCGGGAGCGGCGGCAAGGTGACAGTGGGCGTGACCGACGGGAGAGTTTGAGCCACTGCTGTGTGGGTCGGCTGGGGTGTGGATGTGGCGATTTGTGGGGTGACAGGCAGCGCCGTCGGCACGGGACCAACCGGGTCGATAATGTTTTTTACGTAAATTTGAAATACGTCGATGCGCCATTCGAGGCGTGATTTCACCGCCGGAATTTGATATACCAGGATAGCCAGCAGGATGACACCTGCCAGCCCGATGAGGATGTTTCTGATCTTTGGAGACATGCGCCTAGTCTACCACGCGTGGATGAAAGCCTCTTAAGGTAAGGAATTACCATGCAATTGAATCAAATCTATGCATTTTCGCCTTGACTTGCCCTTTTGAGGACATTATGATGAAACAAAACATGAAGAATTCGACAATTTTGACCGTTGACACGGAATCGCTGCGGTCTGCCATGCGCGCCTGGTCAGCTGGTGTGACCGTTGTTACCGCAGCACACGAAGGCCAAATTCACGGTATGACCGTCAACTCGTTCACCTCCATTTCACTGGACCCAGCACTGATCACTATTTCGCTCCAGCAGAATTCACGCACCCATGAATTGATCTCGAAATCGCAAGCGTTTGGTGTGACGATCCTTTCCAACGAACAGGCTGTCATCTCGAATATATTTGCTGGACGTGTGCCTGAAGCGTCGAATCGCTTTGCCAACTTGCAAACGGAGACGCTTGTCACTGGTTCGCCACTGATCGTCGGTGGGTTGGCATGGCTGGATTGTCGCGTCATCGAGACGTTCGATGCGGGCATGAATATGCTTTTCATCGCAGAAGTGGTCGCGGCTCGCAGCATGGATGCCGGAGAGCCATTGGTCTATCACAATCGCGAGTATTGGAAGTTGTCTAAATTTAAATAGGTCACGCCTTGGCGTGACCTATTTTGTTCGGAGGGTAATATGACGGAAACATTGACAACAAGTGAACGACAAACGCTGCTTCGCATTGCGCGGGAGTCGCTCGAAGATGCAGTACGCGGCAAAGCCTTACCGTTGCTGAGTGTGTATCCCATCACGCCTGCGCTTGGTGCAAATGGCGCATCGTTTGTCACGCTCACGGTTCAAGGCGAATTACGCGGTTGCATCGGCGCGCTGGAAGCGTATCAGCCCTTGGCAGAGGATGTTCGCGAGCATGCGGTTGCGGCTGCGTTGGAAGACCCACGCTTCCCGCCGGTGCGGGAAGAGGAACTCAACCGCATCCAGATTGAGGTCTCGCGCCTGACCCCGCCCAGACAGTTGGAATATGAGACGAGCGAAGAGCTTCTCGCGAAGCTCCACCCGCATGTGGATGGAGTCGTCTTGCGTCACGGTTCGAAGCGAGCGACCTTTCTTCCGCAAGTTTGGGAGAAGATTCCCAATCCCGAAGAATTTCTCAATCAACTCTGCTACAAGATGAACGTCAAGCCGAATACCTGGCGCGACGTAAAATTGCTGGTCTTTACCTACCAGGTTGAAGAATTTCACGAATAACGCAAAGTTTACTTAATTGTGAGACAGGCGGTAAAATCAAGGAATGACCGGCGAGATCAAAGAGCAGAACAACGAAACCATCTTTCAGGATGCCCTGGAAGCCTTGCGCCGCGGCGATAAACCTCGCGCCAAGGAATTGTTGACGTTGCTGCTCAAGACCGATCAGAACAATGCCACGTACTGGGTTTGGCTCAGCGCTGCAGTGGATGCCCAAAAGGAACGCATCTATTGTTTGCAGACCGCTCTCAAACTGGACCCGGAAAATGCCACTGCCAAACGCGGGTTGATTCTGTTAGGGGCATTATCTCCCGATGACACCATTCAGCCATTCCCGGTTAATCGTCCGCGCGCGTGGGAGGCGAAACTTCTACTCGCAACCGACAAACCCAAAGAAAAAGGGTTTCGCGCTTTTACGCGCAGTCCCATTGCGCGATTGATGGGATTGGTCGTCATCACGGTTGGCTTATGCGCCGCCGTCATTTTCGGATTTATCCTGCCGCGTCAGAGCAACGTCCGCCCAACTGAGACCTTCACGCCGGGACCTTCTCCCACATTCACTGCCACGCCTACACTCTTCGGTGCGACGGCGCGTCCGACCCAAGCCTTTAGCGGACCGACACCACTTGAAGCGTATCTCCCCGCTCCCTATACACCGACTCCGCTTTACGTCAACACGCCGCGCTCGTTGGATTCAGTGGATCAATTCCGTATTGCTCAAGCCGCCTACGAAGACGGCGATTGGGATACCTTCCTGCTCAACATGGAGTTGATCCGTCAGGCAGAGCCAGAGGCAGCAGATGTGATGTACTACATCGGTGAGGCTTATCGCTTCAAAGGCGAGACGACCAACGCCCTCAATGCCTACAACGATGCTTTGCAACTTGACCCGAACTTTGGTCCGCCATACTTGGGCTTGGCGCGTGTCCGCTTGCTGACGAATCCACGCTTCAATGCAGAATTTCTCTTCGAGGAAGCCATCGACCGCGACCCGTTCTTTGGCGAAGTTTATCTTGAACGTGCGCGTTACTATCTCAACCGCGGCGATTATGAAGATGCGCTTGCCGACCTGGAAACCGCCGAAGAATTTTTGCCCGGTTCCCCCGAAGTTTACATGACCTATGCTCGCGTCTATCTTGCGCAGGAAGATACCGACAAGGCGTTGGAATACGCTGAAAAATCCTACGCAGCAGATATTACCAGCCTGCCCGTTTACGAACTGCTCGCGGACTTGTACATTGAAAAAGGCGATTACCAGCGTGCGTTGGAATCCCTGCGCGTGTACACTGCCTTCGAAACCGAAGATGCATCTGGTTTTGGCAAACTCGGGCTGGTCTATTTCTATCTTGGCGAATACGAATTTACCATCGACGCGATTGACCGTCTGACCGACCTCAGCCGTAATGGTTTCCGGGAATATTACGTATATCGCGGCTTGTCTCACCTTGAGTTGGGCAATGCCGATGAAGCTGTCAGTGACCTTGAAGTAGCCGTCGATGAAGATGACCGTTCCTTCATGGCACGTCTTGGTCTTGCCCGCGCCTATTATCTCGATGAACGTTTTGGCACAGCCTTCTTGCAAATTGACATTGCCAAGTCGCTTACGGAAACTGAAGAGGAGCAGGCGCTCACGCTTTACTGGCGCGCTCGCATTCAGGAAATGCGTGAAGAAGAAAACGACGAGATTGAATCCTGGCAAGCCTTGCTCGAACTGGATGAAGATGTGATGACTGCCGAAATGCGCGAAGAAGCGGAAGCGCGTCTCAGAGAATTGGTCCCTGCAACACGGACTCCCACACGTGGCGCATCCACATCGACGCCGCGGGCTGGGACGCCAACTCCCGCAGCGGGCACCTCGCCGACAGTTTCCCGCACCCCCACGCGGACGCCAACAGCCACCCCCACTCCGTAAACAAAAGAGCATGGACAAATTCCATGCTCTTTTTATAAGTTATCGCAATGACTGGGCTACTTCTTCCGGCATTCCTCGCACGGACATAACGCCCGCAGATAGTGCCAGTTATAAATCCCGTAATCGTGCCCATCCTCCCAGACGATGGTCAGCGCATAGGAGCCGACCGCCACCACGTTGGCGATGCGCGTGGACGCATTATCTTCCATTTCCTTGGTAAACACATCTTCATCCGGCTCAGATTTCATATTCTCATGTCCGCCACGGCACGAGGCGCACGGACAGGCCGCGCGCAGCAATCCAAACGGATAGACGCTCTTATGTCCGCTATCCCAGAGGACAGTAAATTCGCGTTTGCTTTTATTGGCAGTGACATTGGTCGGTTTTTCGGTCATTTCGATTCCTTTTTCGAATTTTATGGTGCAGGCACAACCGCGAGAAACTCAGAAGCCGCCCAACCTGCGCGGGTATCGTCATATGGGGCGACGAGATACCACCAGGTATAGCCATCCACTTCTTGCGGACCATCTTTGACGAGAAAGACTTCAGCTTCTTCGCCGCGGAAGACGGTTTCAGTGTTCAATCCTGGCGCGGAGCGGATGCGCAAGCCATCGCCGCCAGTGCCGGTGATCTGCACATAGCCTTCGATGTGAACGGTATCCGGGTCGAAGGTGGGTGAGGCGAGCGGGTCAGGTGTGAAGGTCGTTGTCGCAGCGGGGGTGTGGGTTGGGGCGGGGATCATGGTTAGGTCGGCAGGTGCAAACCCAACGTCAGGAGAGAAGCGGGGAGATGTCCAGCCGATGAGAATCAACGTGACGAGGATCAGAATCCCGGCCAGCACCAGCGATCCAATGATCACAAAACGATTTAAGAAGGGGCGTAAGTCCATGTTATTTTTGCGGATGTTTCAACAAGTATAAAGCGTTTTCGGGCATCAGGATTTTGAGTGAACGCGGCAAAGTTTTGATCTCTGCCTTGTTGCCGCCAAGCGCGGGGTCGCCATCGACTTGAATGGAAAAGTTCGCATCCGATTCAATAGTGACTTGGTTGAAAGGAATGCAGCGCGCATATTCAGAAGAGAGATGCTTGCCGGAGATCAATTCATAAAAATGACGGAAGGCATCGGCGACGCTATCGCCGCTTAGCAGCCATAAATCCATCTCGCCATCGTCTAGCAGGGCGTTTGGCGAAATGACCGACATGCCGCCCGCATAATGCCGGATGTTGGTGGCAACCGCGACGAGGTAATGTCCCTCCACGAGTTGACCTTCCTGATAGACGCGCAAATCCAACCCATGCCAGAAGGTTGCCTCCCAGACGGTTGTGACGAAGAAGTGCGGAACCGAAACATGCTTGAACAAACGCGGACGCGGCTCGATCTTGTTAATGGCTTGCGCATCCAAGCCGACGCCTGCCCATAGCAAAAACGGTCGGTCGTTGCAAATGCCCACATCCACACTTTGCGGCGTGACGTTGGCGAGCAATTTGGCATTGTCACGCAAGTTCCACCATTGAAACCAACTGAAGGGCTTTTGTCCCTGTTCGAGCGCCCAGACGTTGGTCGTTCCGGCGGGCAGGACGCCCAAAGCTGTGTCGGAATGAAGCAAGCCGCTGGCGACTTGTCCCACAGTGCCGTCACCACCAATGGCGAAAACCGCATCGTATTTCTCCTGTGCGGCTTGATGCGCCGTCTGTGTGGCGTGGGTGCCGCTGAGAGTTTCAGCGATGTCCACGCTCCAGCCAGCATCTTTCAATGGCTTGATGATTCCCCGCACAAAACGACGGACGGGGAACCGTCCGGCGGCGGGGTTGTAGAGTAATAGTCCCTTACGCATGAGAGAGGATTATAAACGAGGGATTGGTGGTTGTTGGATATAATTGGGCATCCAAATATAAGGTGCTTTATGAACAAGCAGGAATGCAATTGCTTGAATGAGCCAATGGGCATTAATGAATATAAAAAAATCAAGTTTATTGGCATAGACGAAACAAATGG
>JAHDWC010000010.1:39142-42999 GCA_023382575.1 Anaerolineales bacterium | reverse complement strand
TCACGGATGAATTATGACCTTTTACTCTGAATTATATGCATAAAAAAACACGCATCTTTAATGAAAAGATGCGTGTTTTCGGTCGTCTTACAGGTTAGCGCGTAAGTGTGAGATTGCCTGCACCCATTTCGATGACAAAGGTCAACGTGGGACCCTCACCTTCCTGTTTGTAGGTATCTCCGCTTCGACTCCACCCGGAGCCTGCGCTGACATTCGACAATCCACCTTCCACGGTGACGATGGCGTTGACTCCGTCAGGCACAACGATGATGATATTGCTCAAACCCGTTTCGATCTTGATCGAGGCGTCGCGTTGCAGTTCGCCGGAGAAGTCGAGCGTGTAATCGCCCGCGCCAGAGGCAAAGTCAAAAATGCTGAAGTTGGCGTTGGCAAGTCCGGTCATGCTGACATCGGATGCGCCAGTGGAATATCGGAACGTGGACATTTCGGTCAGGTTCGGTTCGGAGAAAGCCAACTCAACATTTGCCGCGCCATCCTGGATGGTCAGGTTGCTGAGGGCGAGTCCGCCCAATTCATAGGTTCCGTCATAGGCACCCGCGTCGATGCGCAGGCTCATGGGTTCGGCGCCAAGTTTGAAATCCCATTCGTTCTTGAGTTCGTCAAAGGATGGAATGCCGGAAAATTCCACGTTGCCCATTTTGACTTCCACATCGCCGCCATCTTCGACGATCTCGGGCTTGAAGTCTTCATAGTTATAGGTGGCAGTGCCGTCTACAAGCGCTTCTGCGCCAGGAGCCAAGTCCAGTTCGCCTGCGCCAAAGGACAACTTCAAATTGACCTCTTCGGCGTCGGGATAATCCACACGGATATCATCAGTCACTTCGGGACCGGGTTGGGGCGCTTGGGGTAAATCGACGTTAAATCCACAAGCAAGCGCCGTCAACGCGAGAATCGCGATGAACGTTACAAGTTTATACATAAGAAAAACCTCCTCAGGTTGTTGCTAAGGAGGTATACGGTGGCAAACGGGAATTGGTTGCGGAAATTTAGTCAAAGTTCAAAAGTCGAAGGTCAGAATGTAACTTTTGACCTTTGACCCTCGACAGCTTTTAAGTTTGCCAATATCTTTCTCGTAGCCTCTGCTACTTCCTCTATTGCCTTGTTGAACGCCTCTTCATTGACTTTAGACGGCTTGCGGTACCCACTCACTTTCCGGACATATTGCAACGCCGCTTCGTAAATCTCCTGCTCGGTAACGGGGTGATCCATATTTCTAAGGGGTTTGATACTTCGGCACATATTACTTTTCCTTTTTCAACGCCTTATCCAACGCCTGATCCACCGAGCGGACTTCGATGACTTCGATGCCTTTGGGATATTCTTCGCCTTTACGAATCGCTTTCGGGACGATGGCAGTCTTGAAACCCAGTTTCTGCGCCTCACGCAGACG
Organism: Anaerolineales bacterium; assembly: GCA_023382575.1. GTDB lineage: Bacteria > Chloroflexota > Anaerolineae > Anaerolineales > Villigracilaceae > Villigracilis. Next base: position 41,588 of record JAHDWC010000010.1, on the reverse strand, counting down.
TGCCACCATCTGCCCCGGCATGCGCAATTCACCTGCCAAACCGATTTCACCGATCAACACCACATTGGCTTGAATAGGCACGTCCCGCCATGAAGATGCGATGGCGGCGGCTACGGCTAAATCTGCGGCGGGTTCGTCAATTTGAATACCGCCTACTACATTGACAAAGACATCTTGCTCGGCAAGTTTTAACCCAACACGACGAGTCAACACAGCAGTAATCAACAACAGACGATTAAAGTCCACGCCGTTAGGGGTGCGACGCGCATTACCAAATTGAGTTGGTGAGGTCAATCCCTGCACTTCGACAAGGATGGGACGTGTGCCTTCCATCGTTACCGCAATCGCAGACCCAGCCGCATTCACCAAACGCTCCGCCAAAAATGCTTCAGACGGGTTGGTCACTTCGATCATGCCACCTTCGCGCATTTCGAACACGCCCACTTCAGAGGTCGCACCGAAGCGGTTCTTCACTGAACGCAACAAACGATAAGCCTGGAAACGATCCCCTTCGAGATACAAGACCGTATCCACAATATGCTCCAACACACGCGGACCGGCAATCGCGCCTTCTTTGGTCACATGCCCGATCATGAAGACTGTCACACCGCTGGACTTCGCCAACTCGCGCAACTGCGACGAACATTCGCGCACCTGCGAAACCGAGCCCGCCGAAGAATCCAATTCAGAGAGATAGGTGGTCTGGATGGAGTCCACAATCAACAGGTCCGGTTTTGATTCGCGGACATGGTTCAGGATAATTTCAAGGTTAGTCTCCGTCACCAACAGCAGATCCTTGGGCAAATCCTTCCCGCCGTTGAACAGACGCGAGGCGCGCATTTTGATCTGCCGCTCGGACTCTTCGCCTGAAACATACAGCACACGCTGCACCTTGCCCATCTCCATTGCCATTTGCAGCATGAGCGTGGATTTGCCAATGCCCGGGTCACCGCCCACGAGCACGATGGAACCGGGGACGATGCCGCCGCCGAGCACGCGCGCGAACTCACCGATCGGGAGATGAACGCGATCTTCCGCCTCACCACTGACCTCGGAAATGGGTCGCGGCTCCGAGCGCCCAGTCAGCCCGCGGACGTTGACCGCGCCTTTCTTGGCGACGGGTTCATCGTGGATGACTTCTTCGACCATGCTGTCGAACGCGCCGCACTGCGGGCACTTGCCCATGTACGAGGCGGCTACGCGTCCACACTGCTGGCAGACGTATCGGGTATGAGTTTTGTTTTTTGCCATTGGATACCTCATGTAGGGGCGAGGTAATCTCGTTCCTACAAATTATTGCGGTCAGTATAACAGAATTTTTGTTCTGTTTTGTCCCTGCTATACTGTAGGTCATGCTTGAAGCGTGACCTACTTATTGTCAAAGGAGAATCCATGAAACTCGTATCAGATATTCTTATCGTGATCGTTGCCCTCTTGCACTTTTTCTTTCTCTACCTCGAAATGTTCCTATGGGACAAACCTCGCGGGATGAAATCCTTTAATCTCACCGAAGAGTTTGCCAAGCAATCGAAACGTCTCGCCATGAATCAGGGACTGTACAACGGATTCCTCGCTGCTGGTCTGCTATGGGGATTATTCGCAGGTGACCCGGTGAAGATATTCTTCCTCAGTTGTGTCATCATCGCAGGAATCTTTGGCGCGTTCACGGTCAGCAAACGCATCTTTTATATTCAGGCTGTCCCCGCTATTTTGGCGTTGGTGATTTTGTTGGTTTTTTAAAACGTAGGGGCACGATATATCGTGCCCCTACAAAATCATTTCACAATATTTACAAAATCCGCGAACAGACCGTATGCCGTCTCCACCGGTCCGCCCGTCATGCCGGGTTTCTCTGAGAGGACGATGGAGTAGTCGATGATTACATCAGTGCGGAAGGTGATGCCGGTGCTGGAGTTCATCATGCCGTAGAGCGGCGAAGTCGAATCAACCAATTGGGGCGAAACACTGACGTTGATTTTCCCATCCACTTTTTCAGCAGAGCAAACCAACTTATAGCGCTTGCCCTCTGTTTTCGCCTTGGCGATCATCTCCGATGTGATGCCGCGAATGCCGGTGGGATTCACTTGCTGGGGCGTCATGGGCGTATCCCACAAAACCGTTACCAATGCCGCGACTTTGATGGCAGCGTCCCAGCCATCCACGTCGTTGGTGGGGTCGGTTTCAGCCAAGCCAATCTTCTGTGCGTAGGCAAGTGCTTGCTCATACGTCTCGCCGCTTTCCATGCGGGATAAGATGACGTTGGTGGTGGCGTTGAAGATACCCTTGAAGGATTCCAAATCCGCAAGCGGAAACGCCTCACGCATGACCGAGAAAACGGGTGCGCCGCCCATCACAGCGGATTCATGCCGGAAGGTTTTTCCTTTCGATGCCGCCAATGCGGTCAATTCACGATAGCCGTGTACGACAGGTCCCTTATTGGCGGTGC
>JAHDWC010000010.1:34765-39130 GCA_023382575.1 Anaerolineales bacterium | reverse complement strand
ATCCCCAATTCCAACGCCGTGCGGATGTGGTCAATGGCGGGCTGACCCGTCTGCGTGTTGACGGGAGAGTTTTCAAACATGAAATTGGCTTGGGAATTCTTGATCACATCCAGTGAGTTTTTTACATCTACTGTAGAAAGCGAAGAGAGGTCTTCTCCTTTTTCCACAAGGTCGAGCGCCTTTTGAATATCCAGTCCTTTTGGATTCACGGCGTGACCATGACGACCCGTTGAGATGCCAGTAAACGAAAAAGTCACATCATGGTTGGATTTGAGCAAATCTTGTTTGCGGACGAGAAGTCTTGCAAGCGAACGGGCGACGTTTCCAAAACCAATGAGGGCGAGGTTGTAATGCATAAGAAATCTCCTGAAAAATATTTGTAAGGGCGACCCGTTGAGTCGCCCTTACGTTTATATTGGCGGGTAGGGATAGGCTCTTCGTCCGCCCAGGGGACGGGGGAAGATTTTTGTTTCGCACAACATTTCGGCGCGGAAGAGGAGGGCAGAAATCTCTTCCGGGCTGAGATACGGCTCGAAGAGGACAGTCCAATTCCCAGTCGAGGAAAGAGGCGCGAGCCATTCGTCTGCAATGGCTTGACCGGCAAAGTCCCATAACACGGTGCGAAGTTTATATTCCTCATGAAAACAAATGCCGTGATCGATGGCGTATAGATGACGGGTGCCATCCTCAAAGAAAACGTGACTTCCCTTGCGGTCGGCGTTGTTGGCAATGAAATCGAAGAGCACAACTGGACGTAATTTTTGTTTATCTTCAACGCTGAAGTTGAAGTAATGATATTCGACATCGTACTCGATGTACTGCTGAAGCGAGCCGGGACCATGCGGTCCATCTTCGCGATAAACCGTGATGGGTACGATGTGAAAGCCAAGCGCCTCACTCAATTGATATGCGGCGACTTCACGCAGGGCAAGCGTGTTATCGGGAAAATCCCATAAGGGCTGTTCACCCTTGCTGGGCTTGTACACGGCTTTGAAAATCTCACCTTCATAATGGACATCGACGAGGAAGGTGTAATTGCTGCCCAACATGAATTGACCACGCAGGTCGTAGTCGCCTTTGGTGAGAGCCGATCGGATTTTTGGGGAAGAGGGGGTATTCATGGAATAGTCGAAGATCACAGGTCAAAGGTCTACGACTCGACTTGTGACCTTCGACTTGTAACTAAACTAATGCAGGTGTCCATTCTTTTTCGGGCAGAAATGACCTTCTGGCTCCATCGGTTGACCACATTGCGGGCAGACGGGACGTCCACGCGAGGAGACTTCCTGTCCCCAGCGGGCGAGGCGGCGCATTTGCGTACGCGTGGCCCAGAAGCGGACTTGTGCCGCGGACTCGGCATCCTGCTCTTCGGTCAGCAATTCTTTTGTGAAGACGACCACGCGATCGCGATCTTTATCGTAGCCGAGTCCGATCTCTCCGGCGCGGAAGAGTGGGTCTACGGGTGGGTGGATGCGCATCGCATCTTCGATGTAATCGCCAGAGGCTTCTTCCAGATCCGGGTTTTGCTGGCTGAGTTGTGCCAGAAACTGTTCAATGCCAATGGCAAGCGAGATCAACTGCGCTTTTTCGATGATGATGGTAATGGTGCGGGTATCTTGATAGGCTTGCAAATAAAAGACGCGCTGACCAGGTTTGCCAATGGCATCTGCTGTAATATGGTCGCAGGGGTCAACATCGATTTCAAAACGGGACATAGGTTTACCTTTGTTGGCGAGTATACCATTGTATAATGCAAGCACCTTCGCCAAAGGAGATGCCATGTACGATAAAAAAACGCTCGCAGAACTGGAAAAGACACTTGCCGAATGGGAGCAAACCTCGCTCCAAAAAGCACTGAACCAATTATCCGAACGCGCTGAAGAATTTATCACGACCTCGTCCGAACCGATCAATCGGCTTTACACCCCACTCGATATTTCAGATACAGACTACGCCGCCTCTCTCGGACTTCCGGGTGAGTACCCATACACAAGAGGAGTCCACCCGACGCTTCATCGCTCCAAACTGTGGACGATGCGCATGTTCGCCGGTTTCGGCACTGCCGAAGAGACGAACCAACGCTTCAAATACTTACTCGACCAGGGTCAGACCGGCTTGAGCATTGCCTTCGACCTCGCCACATTGATGGGCTACGACACCGATCAACCCGAAGCGCTCGGCGAGTTCGGCAAATGTGGCGTGGCAGTTTCCTCTTTGAAAGACATGGAAATTCTGCTGGATGGAATCCCGCTCGATAAAGTCTCCTCCAGCATGACCATCAACTCGCCTGCCGCGATCATTTGGGCGATGTATATCGCCGCCGCCGAAAAACAAGGTGTGCGTTCCGAGCAATTACGTGGGACGCTGCAGAACGATATCCTCAAGGAATTTATCGCGCAAAAGGAATTCATCTTCCCGCCCGAACCGTCCATGCGCCTCGTGGTAGATACGATGGAGTTCGGCGCGAAGCATGTGCCGCAGTGGAATACCATTTCCATTTCGGGCTATCACATCCGCGAAGCCGGTTCAACGGCGGCGCAGGAACTGGCGTTCACACTGGCAGATGGCATGGAATACGTCCGCTGGGGCATGGCACGCGGCATGGACGTGGACGAATTCGCGCCGCGTCTGTCATTCTTCTTCAACGCGCACAATGACTTCTTTGAAGAAATCGCCAAGTATCGCGCTGCCCGCCGCATTTGGGCGCGGGAGATGCGCGAGACATTCAAAGCAAAAAATCCACGCTCGTGGCTGATGCGCTTCCACACGCAGACGGCGGGAGTCTCCCTCACGGCACAACAACCAGAGAACAACATTGTCCGCGTGGCAATTCAGGCATTGGCGGCTGTGTTGGGTGGGACGCAATCCCTGCACACCAATTCCATGGATGAAGCCCTCGCGCTTCCCTCTGAACATGCGGTGACAGTTGCCCTGCGTACCCAGCAGATCATCGCCGAAGAATCCGGCGTGACGAACACGGTCGATCCGCTCGGCGGCAGTTTCTTCGTCGAAGCGCAGACGAACCGCATCGAACAGCAGGCATACGATTACTTCCGCCGCATCGAAGAATTGGGCGGTGTCATCCCTGCGCTCGAAAAAGGTTTCATGCAAAGCGAGATTTCTGATGCTGCCTATCGCTATCAACGCGAGATCGACCAGAACATCCGCAGAATTGTCGGCGTGAATGCTTATAACGAAGGCAAGCCGATGAATATCCCCATCTTAAGAATGGACCCGAACGGCTACAGCCGTCAGCTATCGCGCCTCAATGAAATCCGCAAGACGCGCGATAGCGGACATGTGGGACAAACCCTCGACCGTCTGCGAATCGCCTGTGAAGGCACAGAGAACACCATGCCTTACATCATGGACTGTGTCCGCGCGTATTGCACGTTGGGTGAGATCGTGGGCGTGATGACGAAAGTGTTCGGGAAATACGAAGAACCGACGATGATCTAGTTCGGTCAAAAGTCGAAAGTCAAACGCGGAAGCGGAATTTAATTCGTTTCCGCGTTTTTGTTTTTGCGGATTGCCAACAATCTTTGAATGCGTTGATATTTTTCGCGTGAGAGTGGATACGTCCACGCGAGGAGGATCGTCCCCAGCAAGATCCCTGCCCCGATGAACGAAACCATCATGCGGATCATAAAGACAGCCGTGTCGCTTTGCTGAAATTGGGTTACACCTTCCGGCGGGACCTGGTAGCCCGACCAACCTAAAATTTGCAGCGTCACAAAAATGACCAATGCGCCAGTCAACTTGCGGGTGAGCGTGCGGATGCCGTAATAGATCCCCTCCTGTCGGCGGCGAGTACGCAATTCATCCCATTCAATCACATCGGGGAGAATCGAATCCGGCAAAATGTACGCAGCAGATACGCCGATCCCTGCCAGTGCGGCGAGGAAAAGTAAATATCCCACCTCCCCCGGCTGGATGGTGAAGATCAAAATCTCAATAAGAATCCACGCTGTCATCCCGGCAATATAGGCTTTGATCTTGTTAAATCGTTTTGCAAACCGCAGCCAGAATGGGACGCACAGCACACACACAAGCATCATCACACCGAAGAACGCTGATTCAAGCGCAAGGTTGATGCCAAGAAAATTCACGCTCACCAACAGATTCCCTTGCGCCACCCAATATAAAAGAAAGAATGGGAAGGTAATCGCGATCATGTCCACGGCGGACCAGTTGAACATGTAAATTCCAACTGCATAACGGAACGGGACATTCTCCCATGCCAGTCTCAAACTCTCACGGAACGACAGTATTTCCTGCTCCTCACGGGTGGCAGCAAACTTTTCGCGCACGAACAAGCCAATGAGGAAGAGCGGAAGCGCGGCGTGTCGGGAAAGGTGGTCGGGG
>JAHDWC010000010.1:33314-34755 GCA_023382575.1 Anaerolineales bacterium | reverse complement strand
ATGAATCCCTGCTGTTGTGTGCCGCCTCCCACTATGACCGCATCCACAATCATGGGCGCAGCGATGACGACCGTCATGGCGGAGAGTAATTGGAAGACGGTACGAAAACTCGAAAGAGAGGTGCGCTCGTCATAATCTTGAGTCAATTCTGGGGTCAGGGAGAGGAACGGGACAGTGACAAGCGTGGTTAGCGTGTCCGAAAGCATGAAAGCCAAAGTGACGTAGATTAGCAATCCCACCTGACTTTCCCAATTGGGCGCAGACCACAGCATGACAAAGCTCAAGCCGAAAGGGAAGGCAAACCACAAGAGAAATGGGCGACGTCGTCCCAGTTTGGATTTGACGCGGTCACTTAATATTCCAATGATGGGATCATTAATCGCATCCCACACGATGCCCACCAAAGCTCCCAATGAAGCGAGACGCGGCTCAATGCCAACCACATCCGTCAGGTAGATGGCGTAAAAAATGGAACGCATCATACCGATGCTGGCAATTCCCCAATCGCCGGAACCGTATAAAGCTTTCAGCCAAAATGGGAGGCGTTTCGTCACAAACTATTCCTAAAAGTTCGCGCAAGTGTAGCACGAAACCCCACATTACAAAGAGCTAACATTACCAAAATGAAAAGTCACAACTCGCGAAACGCATATATACTGGAGGCAGATACGAAAAGGCAAACCCGTCGAAAGGCGGGGACGCAAAGCTAAAGGGTCTAACGCCGTAAAAACGGTCATGACAGCCAAGCCGCCGAGTCACCTCCTGATTCTTTCCTCCTCTTTTTGCGGGCTTGGCGATATGTCAAGCCCGCATCGTTTTGTACTTTACAACTTGAATCGGTCGTACCGACAACGGCAAACCCGTCGAAAGGCGGGGACGCAAAGCCATGGGTCTACAGCTGCCTCCGCAGTCATGATCGCCAGGTTACCGAAGACGAGCCCCTGATCCGCACTGAAGCGAATGATCTGGATGCTCGCAAGGAGTTTTTTATGGCATTCAGAAATCAATTCGCACAATTTAAACATCAGGTCATCGCGCTGACATTGCTCGGCATATTGATCTTTACATTTGCATTCCCAATTCAGGCGTACGCGCTCGAAGAAACCACCACTCTCCCCACCCTGTCCGAATTCATCCAAACCGTCAAAGACGGCAACCCCAACGCCCTGCGCGGAATTTATGTTGCCGGCGTGATGGCACATCCCATCATCCAACAACCGATGGGCTATCCCGGTTATGTCTCCGAAGCGGCCGACACGATCACACAATTCAGCATTGCCTCCGAGGTCGGAAATATGGGCTTGCTCGCGCACAACTATCTCGCTGGCGCAAACTTTTTTCAAATCGTCCCGGGCAATATCATCACCCTCGTCTACGGCGATGGGCGCACACAAAGTTTCCTCGTCGGAGACATTCAACGCTATCAGGCGCTTTCACCTCT